>CAZHPJ010000205.1:0-5772 GCA_964534585.1 uncultured Sandaracinaceae bacterium
CACGTACATCGAGGAGCGAATCGCCTGGAGCAAGACCATGGGCGCGGCTGGGTGGAACTGCATAGGCTGGCCGAAAGAGCTTGGGGGGCGTGGCTGCACCATCAAGGAAGAAGCAGTCTTCAACGAGGAATACGTCCGTGCGAACGGTCCCGGCAACGTGGGTCACATCGGTGAAACTCTGCTCGGCCCGACGTTGATCCACTTCGGGTCACCCGAACAGCAGCAGCGCTTCCTGCCGCCCATCATTTCCGGCGACGAAATCTGGTGTCAGGGCTACTCGGAGCCTGGCGCAGGATCCGACCTCGCCAACGTGCAAACGAAGGCCACGCTGGTCGGCGGCGAGTGGATCATCGAGGGACAGAAGATTTGGACCTCGGGTGCGCAATACTCGGACTGGTGCTTCTTGCTCTGCCGCACCGACTCCGCAGCGCCGAAACATCGAGGCATCAGCTACATCCTGCTCCCTATGAGGCAGGACGGCATCGAGGTGCGCCCTATCAAGCAAATGGGCGGGAGCTCCGAGTTCGCCGAGGTCTTCTTCGACGGCGCCAAAGCCCACAAAGATCATGTGGTCGGCGGCGTCAACAATGGCTGGAAGGTGGCGATGGGCACGCTCGCGTTCGAGCGCGGCGCGTCCACGCTCAGCCAGCAGTACCTGTTCCAGAAAGAATTCGAGCAGGTTGTCGCCGTCGCGAAGCGCACGGGCGCTGCGAGTGATCCGGTCTTCCGGCAGCGGATCGCGGACGCTTGGATCGGCCTCAAGGCCATGCGCGTCAATGCGCTCCGTATGTTGGAGCACGAAGGCACCGACCTTCCTCGCGAGGCCCTGATCAGCAAGCTCTTCTGGTCGAACTGGCATCGCGACCTCGGCAAGCTCGCAATGGACTTGCTCGGCCCTGAAGCCGAGCTCCTCGACGGAGCGCCCTACGAGCTCACGGCTATGCAAAAGTGGTATCTCTTTGCGCGAGCGGACACGATCTATGCCGGCTCGAACCAGATTCAACGAAACATCATCGGCGAACGAGGACTCGGACTGCCGAAGGAGCCGCGATGACCAACAAACCCACATACGTCGGCGGGCACAAGCTGCTCGAAGGCCGAACTGTCCTCGTCACCGCCGCGGCGGGCACAGGCATCGGATTCGCAACCGCTGTTCGGTGCGCCGAGGAAGGCGCCTCGGGGTTGGTGATCAGCGACATTCATGAGAAGCGCCTCGGAGAGGCCGCCGACAAGATCGAAGCTGAAACCGGAATGCGTCCCGAAACGATTCTGTGCAACGTCACTAAAGAAGATGAAGTGCAGGCGATGTTCGAGTTCGCCATCGAGAAGATGGGGCACGTCGACATTCTGATGAACAACGCTGGGCTCGGCGGTCACGCCCGGATCGTCGACATGACGGACGACCAGTGGAACCTCGTGCTCGACGTAACGCTCAACGGATGCTTTCGCTGCACACGCGCCGCGATGAAACACATGGTGCCACGCGGCACGGGCGCAATCGTGAACAACGCCTCGGTGCTCGGCTGGCGCGCGCAGGAGGGGCAGTCACACTACGCTGCTGCAAAAGCGGGCGTGATGGCCTTGACCCGGTGCGCAGCGATCGAAGCCGCCGAGAGCAACGTCCGGGTCAACTGCGTCGCACCTTCCCTCGCCATGCACCCGTTCCTCGAAAAGGTCACCCCCCCGGGCCTTCTCGAAGAGCTCGAGAAGCGCGAGGCATTCGGCCGTGGGGCCGAGCCTTGGGAGATCTCGAATGTGATGCTCTTCCTGGCGAGCGACTACAGCTCATACATGACGGGCGAGGTGCTTTCGGTTTCGAGCCAGCGCGCCTGACGCTACGCGTTGCTCTTCCGTGCCTGCCAAGCGTCGGAATACCGCAACATGAAGCGGCGAATGAGCGGCGAGAACATGCGTGTCACAGGCCGAGTGAACCGCGACGCCTTGCGTAGCTTCCCGATGAAAGTGTCGAAGCTGGTGCGCTGATATTCGAGGAGGGCTTGGCTCTCGTCGGTGTCGAGCCAATCGCAGTAGTACTCGCCGGCCCCATAGGCCTCGGGCGGGAAGCGCCCCACCCCGGTCGCGTTGAACATCTCTCCGTAAAACTCGCCGAACGTCAAACGACAAGCTTCTCCGCCACCGATCATCAAGATCTTCCCGAACGCCTCGGGGGTCTGGATTGCGCGAACCTGCGCTAGCGCGACGTCCTCTGGGTGTACCCACTCGAGCCGAGTTTCCGGAGCAATGCTGAAGAGCAGGCGAAAGACGTCCAGCGAAAGATCACCGGCCGCGGCCTTTACCCCCACTGACACTCCGATTCGAAAGATGACGTACGGAAGACCGGACTCTTGCAGCAGCCGTTCGCACTCGGCTTTGTTCGAGGTGTAGTTGTCGGTTGGCAGGGTGGGGTCGGTGCTGGTCAACGGCGGCCCGCCAGGGGCACGCGGGCCGCAAACCGACAGAGATGACGCGAAGACGATGACGGGCGGCTTGTCCCTGCGCTTCATCGCGTCGACGATGTTCTTCGTTCCGCCGACGTTGACGGCGTAGGCTAGCTCCGGGTGATTCTCGGAAGCCGGCGCCAGGACACCCGCATTGTGAATGATTGCGTCGCACTCCGTGACGCACGGGCCGATGTCCTCGGGCGAGCGGATATCGCCCCAGACGGTCCGTGCCCGGCCCTCGAACCTCTGTGCCCCCCTTTTGTTTCGGCGGTTGGGCACGTCGAACGCGATGACCGAATGCCCCTCATCGAGAAGGCGCTCGAGCCCCTCCTGTCCAAGCCGGCCAAACGCGCCGGTCACCAACACCCGCATCCGCGCAGGCTGACCTGCGCTAGCCGCCGCATCAAATTGAACCGTATTGTCCTTCCTGATAGGCTCCCGCACCTTCAAAAAAGGGGCTGTCCCTTTTTCAACGGAGTTGATGATGAAGCTTGGGCTGACACTCGGATATGCGGGGCCTCTGTTGAACACGACGGTACAGGACCTAGTGGACATGGAGAAAATCGGTGAGGTCGAGCGGCTCGGGTACGACTCGATCTGGACGGCGGAGTCTTGGGGTAACGATGCGGTTACACCACTTGCTTGGGTTGGCTCGCAGACCTCTACGATCAAGCTCGGTACTGCCATCATGCAGCTTCCTGGACGCTCGCCAGCGAACGCGGCGATGACCGCTATCACGATGGACTCTCTCTCTAACGGCCGGTTCATCATGGGGCTTGGAACGTCGGGTCCGCAGGTCGTCGAAGGTTGGCATGGCGTCCCGTTCAACAAGACGCTCACGTGGCTCCGCGAGTACGTCACCATCGTGAAGCAGATCTTTGCGCGCGAAGCGCCACTCGAATTCGACGGCGCGCGGTATCAGATTCCGTACCGCGGCGAGGGGTCCTCGGGTCAGGGAAAACCACTCAAGAGCATGGTACACGGACGCGCGGATATTCCGGTCTACACTGGATCGATGGCGCCCAAATCGCAGGCGATGTCCGCAGAGATTGCCGACGGTTGCTTGCTGACATGCATGCACCCGGAGCGCTCCGAAGTGCTGATGGAGAACTTCAACGAAGGCTTCGCAAAGGCGGGCAACGGCAAGAGCATCAAGAACTTCGACATCGCGCCGACCGTCGTGGTCGTCATCGGCGACCCACAGTACGCGATGATGCCTTGCAAGATGCAGCTCGCGCTTTACATCGGAGGCATGGGCTCGAAGACCAGAAATTTCTACAAGGACTACTTGAGCCGCGTCGGCTTCGAAGAGGCCTGCGAGAAGGTTCAGGCGCTGTTCCTGAACGGCAAGCGCAATGAAGCTATCGCCGCCGTGCCGGACGAGATGGTCGATGCCCTGTACCTCGTCGGCTCCAAGGACCGCATCCGCGATCGGTTCCAACGCTGGAGAGACTCGCCTGTCGGAACCCTGATGGTCGGCTCACAAGATATGGACACGCTCCGGTTCGTAGCCGAGCTCAACTCGTGAGGCAGCAATGAAGATTGGAATCGTGGGTGGCACCGGGCGCGAAGGGCGCGGCTTGGGCGTTCGTTGGGCCAAGGCGGGACACGACGTGTTCATCGGCTCTCGCCAGGCGGAGAAGGGGTCCGCCAAGGCAGCGGAGTTTTCAGAGGAGTTCGGAGTCACCCTGCAAGGCGGCGACAACGTCGCGGCGTGCAACCACGCCGATCTGATCATCGTGACGGTTCCGTACAGCGCGCATCGGTCCACCTTCGAGTCGATAAAGGATAGGGTCGGCGACAAGGTGATCGTAGACATCACGGTGCCGATCAAGCCGCCCAATGTCCGCTCCGTGAACCTTCCCGCAGGGCAATCGGCAGCCTTGGAGGCGCGCGCGCTGCTCAATGAGGGCGCGCGTCTCGTCGCGGCGTTGCACCACATCAGCTCGGAGCACCTGAGCGACCCGGAGCACACATTCGATTGCGACGTCCTGGTATGCGGTGACGACAGCGAAGCACGCGGCACCGTCATCGCGGTCATTTCGGACTTGGGCCTGCGTAGCGTCGACGCGGGTGTACTCAAGAACTCCATTGCACTCGAATCGCTCACGCCGGTTCTGCTGCACATCAATCGTCGATACAAGAGCGTTGGCTCCGGCATCCGAATAACGGGCATCCCGGAGACGGAATGAGCCAGAGCGAGCTACCTTTGGGCGACCTGTGCGTCAACTCGGAGCTCCTGGTTCGCGCCATTGCTGGGGTGCCAACGATCGATCCGGGCGACGACCTGTTCGAGGTCATCGTATCGAGCCTCGCGCGCGCCGAGACCAGGCTGGCTGACGGGGACGTGCTCGTAATCGCGAGCAAAATCCTCTCGCGCGCGGAAGACTGCTTCGTCGACTTGGGAAGCATCACGCCGCGCGACACGGCCAAACGACTGGCCGAAGAAGTCCACAAGGACGCGCGCCTGGTGGAGCTCATTCTTCGCGAGAGCGCGGCGATTTCCCGAAAGACGCCCGGCGCCCTCATCGTCCGGCACCGCCTAGGCTTCGTCTCCGCTAACGCGGGGATCGACGCTAGCAACGCCGTGCCCTCCAGCGCGCCCGAAGGTAGCGGCCCGTGGGTGCTCACCCTGCCGCGCAACCCCGACGCGACCGCCGCTGCGCTTCGAACTAGGCTCGCGAAGCACTTCTCAGCGGAGGTCGCGGTCGTCATCACCGACTCGTGGGGCCGGCCGTTTCGGCGCGGTATCGTTGGCTTTGCAATCGGTGTCGCGGGTATGCCTGCAATCTGGGATCGTCGTGGCGCAGCCGACCGGCACGGCCGAGTGCTCGAGGCCACCGAGTCCGCGGTCGGTGATTCCATTGCGGCAGCGGCGGATCTCGTGGCCGGTCAGGCCGACGAGGGACGTCCACTGACTTTGGTGCGGGGTCTTCGCTTCCAACCGTCGGGGGACTCGGCCGAGACGTTGCTTCGCGATCCCAAGAACGACTTGTACGCATGAGCGGGCCGTCCGGGAGCGACCTCTCCATCGTCGCGCTTGCAGGAGGCGTGGGTGGCGCCCGGCTCGTCGACGGGCTCGACCGCGCCCTCCCCCCTGGCTCGCTCACCGCGATCGTGAATACCGGTGACGATTTCCAACATTGGGGACTGCACATCAGCCCCGACCTAGACACGGTGATGTACACCCTTGCGGGGCTCTCTCCCGAAGATCGTGGATGGGGCATCGCAGACGACACATTCCACGTGCTGGCAGAGGCCAAGGGTCGCGGGGTTGACGACTGGTTCCAGCTAGGCGACCGCGACTTGGTCACACACCTCTCGCGATCGG
>CAZHPJ010000206.1:0-5738 GCA_964534585.1 uncultured Sandaracinaceae bacterium
CTTCTCGCCGCCGACGACGCTCTCGAGCAGATAACTACCCGCGTCCTTACCGAGGGTGGCGTGTGCGAGCACCGGGGTGAGGCGGTCGGCGATGACCTCGCGGTACACGGGAACCACCGTGGCGCCTCGGCTGAGCCGTTCGAACTCGTCGGAGCTCGGAAAATATTCGCTCACGGCACTCCGAATAACACCGATATGACAAACGTGCTAAGGCCCCGCCCCTGAGGAGAACCAGGAGAGAACATGGCCGATCTACCCCTCGTCGAAGCCGACCCGGAAATCGCGCAGTGCATCGCCGACGAGGAGCAGCGTCAGCACGACAAGCTGCGCCTCATCCCGAGTGAAAACTACGCGAGCGCTGCCGTCATGGAAGCCTGCGGCAGCGTCCTGAACAACAAGTACTCCGAAGGCTACGCCGGCAAGCGCTACTACGAGGGCCAGCAGAACATCGACACGATCGAACGCCTCGCGATCGAGCGCATCAAGACCCTGTTCGGCGTCGATCACGCCAACGTGCAGCCCTACTCCGGCTCGCCGGCCAACCTCGGCGTCTACTTCGCCTTCTGCAAGCCCGGCGATACGATCATGGGTATGGGCCTCCCGAGCGGTGGTCACCTCACGCACGGCTGGAAGGTCTCGATCTCGGGCAAGTATTTCAACGCAATTCAGTACGGCGTGCGTCGCACCGATCACCGCATCGATTTCGACGAGGTCGCTTCGCTCGCGCGTGAGCACAAGCCGAAGCTCCTGTTCTGTGGGGCGACCGCCTACCCCCGCGTGATCGATTTTGCGAAGTTCGCGGAGATCGCTCGGGAGGTCGGGGCGATTCTCGTGGCTGACATCGCACACATCTCCGGGCTCGTCGCCGGCGGCGCGCACCCCTCCCCGGTGGGCTACGCCGAGGTGATCAGCAGCACGACGCACAAGACGTTCCGCGGCCCACGCGGCGGCATGATCATGTGCACCAGTGAACACAAAAAAGCCATCGATCGGGCCGTTTTCCCGGGCCTTCAGGGCGGTCCTCACAACGGGACTACCGCGGGCATCGCGATCGCGGCCAAGCTCGCGAGCACCAGTGAGTTCAAGGCGTACGCAAAGTCGATTGTCGACAACTCGCGCGTGCTGGCCGAGACGCTCGTCGGGCGCGGCTTCGACCTCGTCACCGGCGGAAGCGACAACCATCTCATTTTGATCGACCTCACTAGCAAAGACGTGCCGGGGAAGGTCGCCGCCCAGGCGCTCGATCGCGCTGGCATGGTTGCGAACTACAACTCGGTGCCGTTTGACACACGCAAGCCATTCGACCCGAGCGGCGTTCGCCTGGGCACGCCGGCAATCACGAGCCGAGGCATGGGCGCCGATGAGATGAAGCGCTTGGGTAACTGGATGGCCGACGTCGTCGACGACGTGGAAAACGAGGCGGTCATTTCGAGAGTGGCCGGCGAGATCAAAGAGCTCTGCGACCAATTCCCCGCCCCTGGCGTTCCCCCGTAAAACCGACGCTGCGCGTCGGCCACGGGGCTTCGCCCCAAACCCGAAGCGTTCTGCCCCACGGGGCTTCGCCCCTACCTGCCAACCGTTCAGTTCCGAATACCGAAGAAGACGCGTCGCAAAGGGGCCCGCCCCTGCTAGACTGCGGCGAATATGTCCCTTCAGGGAAAGCGTATCGTCGTAGGATTGGGCGGCGGAATCGCCGCATTCAAGGCGGTGGAGCTCGTGCGTGAGCTCATGCGCCGTGGCGCTGAGGTCCGCGTCGTCATGACCGAGGCGGCGACCCACTTTGTGGGGCCGATTACATTTGCGGGCCTGACCGGGAAACCAGCGGTCACCGACCTGTGGGCGAAGGACTACGCCGGCGAGGTGCACGTGGAGCTCGGCGAGTGGGCAGACGCCCTCATCATTGCCCCGGCTACGATGAACCTGATGGCGCGCGCGGCGAGCGGGCAAGCCAACGACGTGGTCCTCGCGACGCTGGCTTGCGCGCGCGGCGATATCTTTTTCGCGCCGTCGATGCATCACCGCATGTGGTCGCACCGAGCAACGCAATCCAACATCCAGACCCTGGCTGACCGCGGCGCCGTCATCCTCGGCCCGGTGACCGGACCGCTGGCCAATGGCGAAATCGGCGAAGGGCGCATGATGGAGCCGGAAGACATCGCCGAGGAGGTCGAGTCCCATTTGGCCCATGCCGATGACCTGTCGGGCGCTCACATCCTGGTCACCGCCGGGCCAACCCACGAAGATCTCGACCCGATTCGCTTCCTCGGCAACCGTTCGACCGGACGCATGGGCTATGAGATCGCGGCTCAGGCACTCCGCCGCGGCGCCGCCGTCACCCTCGTGAGTGGTCCGGTGCACCTCCCGGTCCCCTCCGGCGCGGAGGTCGTTCGAATTCGGTCCGCCCAAGAGATGCACACCGCCGTCATGTCGCGTTTCGATCGGTGCGACGCGGTGATCATGGCCGCGGCAGTCGCCGACTATCGCCCGAGGCAACGAGAGGCGCAGAAGATCAAGAAGAGCGAAAACCTGAAGCTCGAGCTCGTCCGCAACCCTGACATCCTCGCGGATGTGGGCGCAAAGCGAGTCCAGCAACCTTCGGTCTTGGTTGGCTTCGCGCTCGAAACCGAAAATCTCGAGCAATCGGCGCGTGACAAGCTCGAACGAAAGGCGGCCGACCTCATCGTCGCCAACCAGGCAAGCGCAGGGCTCGGCGGTGACACCAACTGCGCCACGCTCGTCGATGCCGCATCCGCCACGCCGTTGCCCGAAATGACCAAACGCGCCCTCGCCAATCAGATTCTCGACCGCGTGCGAACGCTGTTGAACGATCCCTCCCGGCGGCCTCGACCCGAGGCCAAGCACGAGGCCCCCAATTAACCGGAACGCACAGTGACTCGCCCCCTCATCACCTCTTTCCTAGCTTACATCGACGGGCAAGCCTCCCGCGAGGTCGCCTTGCAGGCGTATCGCGAGGCCGAGGAGAAGCACGGCATTCGCATCTACGACGACCACGACGCGCGGGTCGCGCCGGGCGCATTCAAACCGCACATGCCGATCTCGGAGGAGCGCGTCCGTACGTTGACGCGGAGCTGGGAGCAGTTCGATCGCGCGCTCGAGCCGTTGGGGCGGGGCGCGGAACGGGAGCTCGTCATTCGTTCCCTGGGACCTTTCTTGTCGGACACCGGGCTTTGGGTCGCAGGCGCCGACCTTGCGTCCGACCATCTGTTCATCTTCCGGTCGGGTGAGGTCGGGTCTTGGACGGCGGACCAATGGGATCAACATCTCGCCAACTGGGCGGCGGTGACGCAGTACCAAGGCCGCGACGACTGGACC
Source organism: uncultured Sandaracinaceae bacterium (assembly GCA_964534585.1). Lineage (GTDB taxonomy): Bacteria > Myxococcota_A > Polyangia > Polyangiales > Houyiibacteriaceae > SG8-38. The sequence continues at coordinate 3,334 of CAZHPJ010000206.1, forward strand.
GCGGAACGCCTGATCTCGCAGGTTTGCAAGACGCCGCGCTACCGGGAGTGGATCGAGCTCTTGCGTGTTCTCATCGCAGAGGCCCGCGGCGTCGTGGCTCGCGCCTAGTCAGGAGAAGTCGACCGGCCCCGCGCCTTGGCGAAGGACGACCGCTTCATCTCCGGTGAGGTCGATGATCGTCGAAGGCTCGATGCCGCCCCAGCCACCATCGACAAAAGCATCGACGTGGGGAAATCGCGCGTGCAATTCATCGGGGTCGTTGAGGACTTCGCCGTCAATGATGGCCGAGGTGGAGACGATGGGGCTTCCGAGCTCGTGGAGCAGCGCTAGTGCGACTGTGTCGTCCGGCACGCGGATCCCCACCGTCTTCTGCTTCCGGACCAAGAGCTTCGGCACCTCGCGTGTGGCCTGGAGCACGAAGGTGTACGGCCCCGGCACCAGGCGCTTCATAATCCGGTAGGCAAAGTCGTCCACGTGGGCATAGTGGGCGATCTTGCTCAGATCCGGACACATGAAGCTCAGGGGATGGTCCTTTTTGAGCTGGCGGATCTGGTAGATGCGTTCGACCGCCTTTTTTTGGTGGATGTCGCAACCGAGCCCGTAGACCGTTCCCGTCGGATACACGATGACCCCGCCTCGGCGGAGCACATCCACCGCTTGCTGGACCCGTCGAGCCTGTGGATGGGTGGGGTGAATTTCGATACGCATCGGGAGGTCGATGCAGGTAACGACGGCGCCCGGTGACGTCAAGGCGACGACCACTACCCAAGCGGTTGTAAATGCGCTAACTAGTCGCCCGCAAATGACGGAAGAGCGAGATCCCCGACCGTACCTAGTGATTACGGTACTCCTAGATAGCTCTGCGCGGCCTGCCGAGGTCAGCCGCAGCCACGGCGATGCCTATGAACGCTCGCTGAACGCAACCCGAGGACAGGAGATCGCCGGCCTCGAGCTGGTCGAGCTCCCGATCGCCGCCCCTGTGTTTAAGGCGCTGCGCCAGCCACTCGCAGTGCCCGGGGATGTCGTCGGACTCTACGACGTGTTTCCGTTGGCGAGCCACCTCAAGCCCGAGTACCGCAAGATCGCCGGACAGTTTCTGGCAGCCGAAGCGCTTTGGACGATGGAGGAACAAGGCCTCCTCGGCGGCGTCCCGGTCAACGTGAAGCTCGAGGTGCCCGAGGGCTGGCAGACCGACCCAAAACAAATCCATCAGCACCTCGTCGGCGAAGGCGCGCTGGATCTAACCGAGAGCGGCATCGAAACCTACAAAGCCATCAAGACCGCCTGGGACGCGCCTAGCTAGCCCCGTCCCCATGGGCGGCGCGACGCGTCGACTTTACGGGGCTAGTTCAGCGAGTGCGGCCGCTCCAACGAGAACGGCGCGATCTGCGCGTCAAACCGCGCACCATCGGCTCGATGCATTTGATACGTGCCCCGCATCGTCCCGCGCTCGGTCGGGAGGACCGCGCCGCTCGTGTAACGGAACCCCTCGCCCGGACTGAGCACCGGCTGCTCACCCACGACACCTGGGCCTTTGACCTCTTCGACACCACAGAGACCGTCCGTGATGACCCAGTGACGGGAGTGCAGCTGCACGACTTCGCTGCTGTTGTTGGTGATCGTGATCGTATATGCGAACACGAAGCGCCTGGCCATCGGAAGCGATTCCTCCTCGACGTAACGGCTTTGCACCTCGATGAGGACGCCCGCTGTTTCTGCGCTCGAGCTGGTTGAGGCTCGACTCACAGCGGCGCGCCTCGAAGCTGACGCGCATGGCTCACCCAGGGCGACCCCGCGATCGCCAAACGCCACTCCGCATGTTGATGCTCGGGCTCCGCGTAGCCAATGCCGATCCGCGAGCCGACGACGATCTCGACCGCTCGCGTGCCTTCGCGCACCTCGAGCCCGCCGCGCCGATACAACCGATGGCCGCTAAAGGTCGAATCGAGCCCCAACGCCTGACCGACCTTGCCGGGACCGGTGAGAAGGACCGGGCCTTCCTTGCCGCCGCGACGACGACGAATCGCGCGGTGCCCTGCGATCGGCTCACACGAGCGGATCAACACGGCCGCCCCTTCCCCTTCTCGATTGGTCACCAGATTCAGCATTTGGTGCAAGCCGTAGCACAGATAGACGTACGCTCGGCCGGGTGGCCCCCACATCGGCGCGTTTCGCGTGGTGAGACCGGCGCGGCAGTGGTTCGCAGTGTCATCGGGGTACCGGTACGCCTCTACCTCGGTGATACGGAGACCAACACCATCGTTCCAGATTTCCTGGCCAAGTAAATCACGAGCGACCTCCAGGGCGTCGCGCGCATAGAACTGGCGAGGAAGGAGGCGACCCGGCACGGGGGGGAGTTTGAGGCAGCGTCCGAGGCTGCGCTAGCCGATCTCGAAGGCCAGGCT
>CAZHPJ010000207.1:0-5709 GCA_964534585.1 uncultured Sandaracinaceae bacterium
CGCTCGGACGGAACTGTCCCCAAGAAGAACGACTACCAGGTCGTCTTCGGCATCTCAGTGCGTCTCGGCTGACGACAAGCGCCGTATCGCTGCGTCCAATGCGCGAGACACGCACGTTTGATCGCGAACGCGTGCGAGCAGCGGCCAGGTCGCGCGTTCGCCTTCCCGGATGTGCTGTTCGAGCTGCTCGTGCGAGATGTTCGACATTGCGCGAAGGAGCGCGGTTGGCCGGATACGGGGGTAGATATCGATGTCTCCGCCATAGGGCTGGCCGGCTAGAGAGTGGGCCACGTCGATCGCACCGTAGAGGGGCGTGCTTTTCGTGAAGTCGCGTACGAGCCCGAGCTGATGGGTGAGCTGCGTACGTACGCTCGAGACGATGGCTCCCGACACGAAAGGGACCAAGCCACGCTTACCCGTGACCCGACGCACCGGGCCGACGTGGGGATTGACTTGGCTCACGATGAAGTGGTTGACGTTGTGCAGCCGACTCAGGCGCCGCATCGGCAAATCGCTCTTGAGAGATCCATCGATCCACGTCTCCGTCCCCATGTACGGCACGGTTTCGCCCGACGGCAAACGTTGGCGAAGCGTGGCGCTCGGAAACACGCCCGGGATCGCCCCCGAGGCGACCGCCGCGCTATTCATGAGTACGTTGGGCGTCGTGTAGTGACAGAGTAAGCGCGGCTTCTGACGCTCGCGCGTCGGTGAGACACTGATGCTCACCGTGCGCCCGGTGCGTGCATAGGCTTCTTCAAACGTGTAGTCGCCACAGTTGTGCGCGACGACTTCTGCCAGCCGGGCTGGGTCATAGGCGGCGCGTTGACTCGCGGCGCGCTTAGGCGGAAGGCGCTTGACGGCATCGGTGCGGATCGTCCGCGTATTGGCGAAGAGCGCCTCGAGCTCCGCGTCGGTCCGCACACCGATACCGCAAGCGATCAGGGCACCCATCGAGGCGCCCGAGAGCACCTCGGGCAAGAGATCGTGTTCGAACAGCGCCTTGACCACCCCCATGTGCAAGAAGCCCAGCGACGCGCCCCCCGAAAGCAGGAGCGCTGAGCGCCCGAAGATGTGCGACGCCCTCCGGAACCCGGCCAACGTGAACGCAGGGTCGAGTCCTGTCTGATCGGGCTCCGCCAAGTACGCGATACACGCGAGCGCTTCCGCATAAAACGCTTCGACGACGTGCTTGGTCCCGAGCGGCGTCACCCCGTAGAGCCGCGGATCCGCGAGCTCACCGAGGTGACGGTACAGGGCCTCCCGCAACAACAGGACCAGTGCCACTGCCTTTCCCGCCTCGCGCGTGCGCGTGAGCTCCTCGGTGTGTTCGCGCAGAAGCCCCGCATCGTAGACCGAGGAGAGGGGATCGGCGCGCCACGTTTCGGCGCCGATGCGATCAGCCGCCGCTTCCGCGCTTACCCGCCACTCGCTGTAGTCGTCCGCGCTCTCCATCTTCCTGGCTCTGGGCTCGGCGCCGTCCTCGAACCTATGCGCGCAAACTCTCCCTGACGCCACACAATAGCGATCCCGGGTGCGAGCCTCAGCGCGAGAAAGGAATTCGCTCACGGAGCTTGGAAGTGCGGTCGCGGGCAAGCGGTACTTTGGGATCGTCGGGATGATCGAGGCGTAGGCAAAACGAGCGCGCGCCTGCCGGCTCGATGGCGCGGATTCGGTCGAGTCGAACGATGCAGCTTCGGTGCGACTGAAAGAAAACCTTCTGGTCGAGCTGCGCGGCCAGGGCGATGAGCGCTCGGTCCAGCGCGAATCGCTCCTGTTCGGTCACGGCCCAGACCAGCTCGTATGTCGAAGTAGACGACATCCCGTAGCGCGACCACGACATACGAGCTCTTCCGCCACACCGCGAATCGCTCGAGCGGGCTCGGGCGTAGGACAGAGTCCGGACACGCGGCGGACACACGCTCGAGCGCTCGCCGAAGCCTCTGCAGGCGGACCGGCTTGAGCAAGTAGTCGGTGACCCGTGTCTCGAACCCACGGAGGGCGCCGTCATCATGCGCCGAGACGATGACGACCTCGAGGTCGGGGTGTCGTTTGCGCAGACGCTCGGCCAAGGAGAGTCCGTCCAGGCCGGGCATTCGAAGATCGATGAAGGCTACTTCCGCCTGCACGTCGTCGCAAAGCGTCTCTGCTTCCGCCGCGGACCGAGCCTCACCCACCACGTCGACCTCTTCGCACTGACTGAGCAGGAACATCAGCTCGTCTCGCGCGAGCGCCTCGTCATCGATGACAATGGCTCGAAGCGTCACGCGCCCTCCTGCGACACAAGCCACTTCTCGAGCTCACCCGTAATGATGCGCGGCGCGGTGCGGAGCTCGTCGACCGTGCGCACTCCGCTCAATAGCATCACGGACCGAAGCTCGTGCACGACCTCGTCGAGATAGTGACGCACCCCGTCCTCGCCTTCGCGGGTCAGCGCTTGAAGGATAGGCCGTGCGATTCCGCCAGCGCGTGCCCCGAGGGCGATCGCGCGGGCAATGTCGAGCCCGGAACGAATTCCGCCGGTCGCGATCGTCGTCAGCGATGCGTTTGCCGCGTAGTGCACGGAGGGCGCCGTAGGAATTCCCCAATCCCACAGGCGATGTCCCATGGAACGCCGCATCCCTTCGGCCCGAAGGGTCTCGACGCCCACCCAAGAGGTTCCACCTGCGCCGGAGGTGTCTACATACTGGACGCCGGCGCCAACGAGCTTCTCGATCGTTTGCGGGCTCAATCCGTTTCCGGTCTCCTTCGCCACGATCGGGAAAGGGAGCTCGTTGCACAATCTTTCCAAAGTGTGCACGCACCCTCGGAAGTCACGGTCACCGTCGCTCTGGATGAGCTCCATGGCCGGGTTGAGATGCACACACAAGGCGTCTGCACCAATGTCGCGGACGAGTGCTTCGAGATCCGTAGTCGTGGTCTCTCGCGCTTGAACGACACCGATGTTGCCGAGCAGCAATACGTCGGGCGCCCACTCACGAACCCGATAGGTCCAGTCCATCGCGGGGTCTCGCTGCATCGCACGCTGGCTCCCGAGCCCAAAACCGAGGCCATACTCTTGCGCGATCGTGGCGAGCGAGCGGTTGATGCTAGCGGCCCGTTCGTGGCCACCGGTCATCGCTGCGATGACGAGGGGCGCACGGAGCGGGCGACCCAAGAGCTCGACCTCCGTGTTCACCTCGTCCGCGCTGAGCTCGGGCAACGACTGATGCAGGAGCTGCACGCATTCCAAGAGCGTGGTCGTCGATCGAAACCCTACTTCGTCGCCCTCACAAAGGTCCAAGTGGTCGGCCTTGCGGGCGCCAATGCTGGGCACAGGCTCCGAGCTCGGGTGCTCAGGCGCTTGCGCGGACATGGCCTCGAAGCGTTTCGTAACCCCACATGTCTACGGGCTTGCGCAAGCTGAGGTCCTCCTCGACGTCCGAGACCCACGCGGCTGAAGCAGCGGCCGGCCCGGCAGTCAACTGTAAGAGCTCTGCCCCATAGCCCGACCCGTACGAGAACGCCGTGATGGGGGTCCCTTCGCCCAGTCCTACCAGGGCGCGAGCTACAGAGATCCAAAGGCTTGCCGTGTATGCGTTGCCGGTGACCTGATTCCACTCGAGCGTGTCTTCGACTTTCTCGAGATAGAGACGCTCCGCTTCCTGCGCCGACCAGCCGAGCTGCTCGCCGAAATGAAGCACCGCCTTCTTGACCATCTTCGGAAACGGCACGTGGAAACACATCGAACGATAGCCGGCGAGCACCTCGCGCGCGTCGCGATCGCCGATGAACGCACCGAAGCACTCGGTCACAGCGCGCTTGTAACAGTCGAGGCTCAATTGCCCGTCCACCGACGGAAACGAATCGCCGACCGGTCGCCAGAAGTCGAACGCCGGACTGCTGAAAGGAAACGACGTTGGCGCAATGCTCGCGACGCTCGGCTCATCGATGATCATCGCGACCGCTCCCGCGCCCTGAGTCGGCTCGCCGGGGTCTCCGAGCGAGTAGAGCGCCACGTCAGAAGCGATCACGAGCGCTGCCTTACCAGCACCTGCACCCGACCATTTCCACTCGAGCGCCTGGCGTAGCGCGAGCGTGCCGCCGTAACACGCGTGCTTCACTTCGTACGACCGAACCGCACCGGAGAGCCCGAGCTCTTCGGCGACCCAGGCGCTGAGCGGACGGCTCATGTCCTTCGCGCTTTCAGTTCCGACAGCCACGAGCGCGATGTCTTCCAGAGAGCCGGTCCAACGCGAAAGCGCCCTTTTTGCAGCTCCAACAGCCAAGGTCACCGCATCGTGCCCAGGAGGGCAGAGCGCGATATCAATGCAACCTAGACCCTTTGTATACTTGTTTGGATCCACGCCGCGAAGCTCTGCGAGCTGCGTCACCGGCATGAAAAGCGGCGGCAGTTGAAGTCCGATGGATGCGATACCTGCTGGCGTTGTGTTCATTCGTTTGTCTCCTGCGTCGTACACATGATCGACGTGCTGGTTTGTAGCGCGTTCGATCAAACGACGAAGTTAAAACGCGCGACCCGTCCCTGAGATCGCATCAGCGGTTAGCACTGGTCATTGAACCGCGATCAATAAGGAACACGACCGGTTTAGCCAACGCAATGTAAAGTTCGCACGACGCGTTTCGATCTAACACAACACCCTGTAAAGATTTCGATCATCCCAAACCGTTCGTGCGCGCATTGGGACGATCGAAGGGCTACATCGATCGGTCTAGCCGATTGTTCTAGCGATACGAGGCGCGTTGCAAATACTCGGTGACAGGAATGCGGGGACTGCAGAGAACTGTCGAGTGGGGGAACATTCGATCGACGTATGACACCGTCGTGATCGGCGCCGGGCCTGCGGGCTGCACCACTGCGGCGTGTTTCGCAGCGCGCGGCGCGTCCGTGCTCCTCGTCGAATCGAACCCCAAGGCCGCAAGACGCTTTGCCGGCGAGTGGATTCACCCCGAGGGTACTCGGGTCCTGAGCGAGCATGGTCTCCTAGAAGGCCTCGACAGCGGTGTCGCAACATCTGGATTCGCCGTGTTCCCCAATGACGGGCTGGGCCCGATCCAGCTCGACTATCCGGAGGGCGCGACGGGACTGACCTGCGAGCACGAGACCTTGGTGACCCATATTCGGCGACGCGTGATGGAGCTCCCAGGTGTCGACTATGCCGAGGGTGTGCGTGCGCAGCCGGTCGGCAGTGACGCTGTAGACCTCAACCTTCGCGTAGGAGGGACGAAGCGAGTCCACGCCAAGCTTGTCGTCGTCGCGGCGGGACGTTCATCGCGCGATGTCGTCTCTCCGAATGTGACGCTGGAGGATCAGGTCTCGATTTCACTGATGGCGGGACTCGTCGTTACCGACAGTCAGCTTCCCTGTGAAGGGTACGGGCACGTCCTCCTTGGCGGTCCGGGCCCGGTGCTCGTGTATCGCATCGACCAACACCGGATTCGACTCTGCTTCGACGTGCCGCATGCGAGCCGTCGCGGCGCACGCAAGCCGGGATGGATCTGGAAGTCCTTTGCCGAGGTGTTGCCCACCTCGCTCCGAGCGGGCGTTCGAGAGGCGCTGTCGCCGGCGTCGTTGTCCTGGGCGTCCATTGCGTTTCGGCCGCGATGCTATCGGACCGAGTCGGCTGTCGCGCTGGTGGGTGATGTGGCGGGAATCTTTCATCCATTGACAGCGCTGGGGATCACCATGTCGGTGCTCGATGCGGAGGCGCT
>CAZHPJ010000208.1:0-5697 GCA_964534585.1 uncultured Sandaracinaceae bacterium
AGGCCTCTACCGAGGGATCCGGCACACGCTGCGCCACGGACCGGTCATCGAGCTTTTGCCGGCGCGCGCGGCGTAGCCGCACCGACATCGCTCGACAACCTAGCCCTACCCCGCGACAACAACGCGAACACGGCAAGCGCGACAGAACGTGGGTGTAGCTCGCCGAGAAACGCCAGAACCTTGTTGAGGATGCCGGGAACCACGGTCGTCCGGCCTTTCATCGCGGAACGGTAGGCAGTGCTTGCAACGCGCTCGACAGACACCTTCGGCAGCCAGCGGTACACCCGTGTACTGCCGACTCCCGCGTCGGCAACGAAGTCGGTGGCAGTCGCCCCTGGGGCCAAGGCCGTGACGGTGACACCGGTGCCGCGCAACTCCACTGCCAAGCCCCTGCTGAAGGACAGAACATATGCTTTGGACGCTACGTACGCGGCCCATTGCGGACCACCTGCAAAGTAGGCCACCACCGATGCCACGTTGATGACCCGACCTTCGCCACGCGCCAGCATCGGCTTGAGAAAGAGGTGAGTCAAAGAAGTTAGGCTCACGACATTGAGGTCGAGCATTGCGTGCGTCCGGTCACGGTCGCTCTCCGCGAAAGCACCATGTGCGCCCAAGCCCGCGTTGTTGACGAGAACGTCGACATGAATGCCAGCTGCCTGCGCGTAGTGGAACAGCTCTTCGGACGCGCCCGGCCTCGCAAGATCGATCGCGTAGGTTTTCACGGCGACGCCGACTTCGTGTTCAAGCTCAGTCGCGGCCCTCTTCAAGGCTTCCTTCTTTCGCGCCACGAGAAACAGGTCGTGACCGTTGCGGGCGAACTCGCGCGCCAAGGCCAGACCAATACCTTTGGATCCACCTGTGACCAGGGCCGTAGGACGTCGATGTGTTGGACCGGTCATGCTCGACTCTCCTGCTGGGCAACGCCAAACAGTTCGCGGTTTTCGCGAATGAAAGCGGCTAGAGATTGCGGCGGCCGACCTCCGATGCGCTCGACCACGTCGGTCTCCGCACTGAAGATGCCGTTCTTGTGATCCTCTGCGACGGCCCTGAGATGGGTGACTAAAAACGGCGGCAGGCCCACTGCATCGCCCAGAATCTGGCCCCACATTTCGCCGGGGACGTCAACGTACTCGACGTGCCGGCCAAGCTCTTCGCTCAGCACCTCCGCCATTTCGGCCACCTTCATGTTCTCTGGGCCTGTCACAACCAGGCGCTTTGCTACATGCGGCGCAGGGTCGGCGAGAATGCCCACCACAACCCGCGCGATATCGGCAGCCGCGACAGGAGCGTGGCGCTCATCCCCATAAGGAAGGTAGAGCTTACCTTCCTTTGCGATGGTCGCGCCCCCTAGGATGTGCAGCATTTCGGCGAAGAAGGTCGGACGGATGTGCACAGCCCCGAGATTTGCCCAGTCGAAGATGTTCTCCGAGAGCCAGTGGTGGCGTGCGAGGGGACTTTGTGCATCTTGCCGCGCGGAGACCTGAGACATGTTGACGAGCGCCTCGACGCCAGCATCTCGAGCCGCAACTGCCATGATCGTCGTCGCTTCCACCAATCGATCGAGCTGGGGTGGATAGACGAAGTAGACGCGCTTGACCCCTTGCACGGCAGCACGCATCGACTGCAGGTCGAGGAAGTCGCCAAGCACGACCTCCGCTCCGAGTCGTTCGAGACGCTCAGATCGCTCGTCACGAACACGAGCCAGCGCCCTAACCGGATAGTCGCGCTCGAGCAACTGTTCGACGGCGGCCGCGCCTGTTTTACCAGTGGAACCTGTTACGAGTATTTTGGGTTTTGACATTCTCATTGTCCTTTCATCTGCATGTGGTTGTATCTACAACTTATGATTCAAAAAAAGCCCCCTATGCGCGCTCCAACTGCCTCCAGACGGCATCTGCGGTGGCGTAAATCGAGCGAGCACCGCGTTCGCCTAGCAGCTCCCTGGCCCGCTCCTGCGCTCCTTGCCACAAGGGCAGCGCTTTCTCGATGAGCTTCCGACCTTTCGGTTCGATCGCGAGCAACTTCGACCGGCCTGACGACCCATCCGAGACTGAGAGCCAGCCATGATCTTCAGTCAGGCGCACGTTGCGGCTGAGGGTGGACTTGTCCATGTTCAGACGCTTGGCTACTTCCCCGGGTGAAACCTGCCCGCATTTGGCCACGGCCACCAGAAGGTTGAGCTGTGCAACCGTCACTCCCAAGGGCCGGAGCGCCTCGTTGTAGAGGCTACTGATCGTCCGAGTGAGCAGCAGAACGCGTCGCGCAAGGCATTCTTCGACCATCACGTCGACCGCTTGCCGCTCGGATCCGGCTGCACGGCTCTTGCGGCGTGATTTCGTGGGCATGAGTTGTATATGCAACCCTCTCGATGCCCTGTCAAGAGCAAAGAGTATGGAGACGCCGGCGCATGGCGGTGTGTAGCCTGTGCTTGGGAGAATATCCTACCGTTGTCGCGCCTAGTGCCGCCAGATGTTTCGACAGAGCTTTCGATCCAAGCTCCGCATGCCCGACCCGTGACCCCCGCAACGAACGCCGGGCATGCAAGAATGACCCTGGTGCCGTAAACAGAGCCTTGAATGCCGAGCAACTCCTCAGATGGATCTTCGGAGACGCAAGCGAAACGACGCTTCGCGATCCTCTCGTTCGGCGCTTTGGGCGTGGTTTATGGAGACATCGGAACGAGTCCTCTATATGCGCTGCGGGAATGCTTTCACGGGCACTACGGCATCGAGGCGACGCCGCAGAATGTCTTGGGGGTCTTGTCCCTCGTCTTGTGGTCACTGATCGTCGTCGTCACCATCAAGTACTTGATCTTCGTCCTGCGCGCGGACAATCGTGGGGAGGGCGGCGTCATCGCCTTGACCGCTTTGGTCGGCGCGTCCCTTCCGGCAGGGAGCAGCCGGCGCCGAATCGCGTTGGCGGTGGGCCTGTTTGCCGCAGCGCTCCTTTACGGCGACAGCATGATCACCCCTTCGATCTCCGTGCTGAGCGCGGTGGAGGGAATTCGCATCATCGCGCCGCATTTCGAGCCCTATGTCATTCCGGCGACCATTGTGGTGCTCGTCGGGCTGTTCGCACTGCAGCGCAGAGGCACGGCGCGGGTCGGCACGCTGTTCGGTCCGATCATGCTCGTTTGGTTTGCTCTCTTGGTGGTTTTGGGAATCAACAGCATCGTCGCCTCTCCCGCCATCCTCGCGGCCGTCAATCCGTGGCATGGGCTTCGGTTCCTCTTGCGGAATGGGTCCCATGGCTTCTTGGTTCTCGGCGCGGTCTTCCTCGTCGTCACCGGAGCCGAGGCCTTGTATGCCGATCTTGGTCACTTTGGCCGACGTCCGATCCGCTTCGCATGGCTCGCCGGCGTGCTTCCCGCGCTTCTGTGCAACTACTTCGGGCAAGGCGCGCTGTTACTGCGCGACCCGTCCGCGGCGCACCATCCGTTCTACGGGCTGGTCCCTGCGTGGGCGCGCATTCCAGTCGTCCTACTGGCGACAGCGGCAGCGGTCATCGCTTCGCAGGCGGTCATTTCGGGCGCCTTCTCGCTCACCAAGCAGGCGATTCAAATGGGTTATCTTCCCCGCCTGCGAGTCATTCATACGTCCCGGTCGGAGCGAGGGCAGATTTACGTCCCTCAAATCAACATGATTCTTCTGATCGCAACGGTCGCGCTGGTTTTTGGTTTTCGTTCGTCCAGCCAGCTTGCCGCTGCCTATGGCGTGGCAGTGACTACGACGATGCTGATCACGACGGCACTCATGTATGTGGTGGCCCGCCATCGTTGGGGATGGAGCCGATGGAAGGCTGGAGTGCCAACCGTGATCTTCCTCTTGGTTGATCTGAGTTTTTTCACCGCCAACATCAGCAAAATTGCGCATGGGGCATGGTTCCCTCTCGTGATCGGCGCGGGGGCCTTCATCATGATGACTACCTGGGAGAAGGGCCGAGCCATTCTCGCTCAGAAGCTCTATGCGGACGGTCAGCCGCTCGCTCGCTTTGCGCACAGCCTCCCGGCAGATGCTTCGAGAGTCCCCGGCAAGGCCGTGTTTCTTGCGGGCCGTCTGCACGTCACGCCGCCCGCTCTGATCAACAATCTCAAACACAACCATGCCATCCACGAGGAAGTCGCCGTATTGACCGTGTTGACGGAGGACAGGCCCAGAGTGCCGCGCGAGCAGAAGGTCAGCGTCGAGAAACTGGAGAACGGTTTCTTCCAAGTCGTGGCGCACTATGGGTTCATGGAGGACCCCAACGTGCCTCACGTGCTGGCGCTCGCCCGGGAGAAGGGGCTCGATTTCGAGTTGGGCGAGGTAAGCTTCTTCTTGGGTCGCGAGACGCTTCGGCCGGCTCGGCACCCGCTCATGCCCATCTGGCGAGAACGAATTTTCGCCTTCATGTCACGCAACGCCCAAGGCCCCACGGCATTCTTCGGTATCCCCCCGGAGCAAGTCGTCGAGTTGGGCACGCAGGTGAAGATCTAAGGGGCGTCGCCACTCATGGGTGAGCTCCTCACGACCCCAGCTCACCAAGTCGAGCGAGTTGGTCCTTTGGGCCTTCGATGATGAGCACTGTGTCACGGTCGAGTGGCATGTGCGGATCGGGGGCGCAAACCTGAACCGCACCGTCTGCTGCGTGACGGCGCATTCCGACGACCAGCAGTCCGTATCGGCCCCGCAGATCGAGCTCTTGCAGCGCCTTCCCGACGAATTCAGGCGGCACTTCGATCGCCTCGACACCGTGGCCCTCGGGAAGCTGCACGTAGTCACGCCGCTCGACCGCGCCCTCTGCGCTATCCACGAACATCAGTCCGAGGTCGCGCGTATCGAGGAGCTCCCTGTTATAGAGATCGAGAATATCCCTGCGGCGAATCACGCCGATCAATTTGTTGTCCTCGACCACTGGAAGCTCGGGTAAGTCGCATGAGGAGAACCGCTGCAGGCACGTTTCGATCGTATCGTCCGCGCCAACCGCGTGCATGTCTTGCGCCATCGCGTCATGGGCGGTGGCCACATCGCCCAACGCCTCGTCTCGGATGACGCTCTTGATCTGGTTGAGATGAATGACACCGAGCAGATTTCGCTTCGAGTCGACCACATATTGGCAGTCGCCCACCGAGCCGAGAACCCGGTCCACCATGACGCCGAAGGGAAGCTCCGGCGGCAACACGTGGGTCGCCCTACTCATGACCTCTCGAACAGGTCTCGTGACGAGCTCGGCTGCGCGAGATCGTTCCCGAAGGCTAATGCCCCTCCGAAAGAGCTTCAGTGTGTAGATCGATTCCGGCTGGATGCTGATCGAGAGGACCGACGCCGTGATGGTGGCCAACATGACGGGCAAGATGATTTCATAGTTGCTGGTCAGCTCGAAAATGATGATGATCGCGGTAAGGGGCGCGTGCGTCGCGGAGGCCACGACAGCCGCCATCCCGACCAAGGCGTAGGCGGGAGGCGCAGCGGTCGGCCAAAGATTGGCATACCCCACGACGTCACCCCAAAAGCCCCCCAACATGGCGCCAATGAATAGTGACGGCGCGAAGATGCCTCCCGAACCCCCACCGCCTAGCGTCAGACTCGTGGCCAACATCTTCGCGACCACCAACACGGCGAGAACGCTCAAGGTTTCCCTCTGATGAAGGACTTGCTCGATGGTCTCGTAGCCCAGGCCGTACACCTCGGGGCTGAACAGCCCGATGATACCAAC
>CAZHPJ010000209.1:0-5686 GCA_964534585.1 uncultured Sandaracinaceae bacterium
GACGGAGTCGCCGCGTGCTTCGAACGAACCGGCACTGCTCGTGCCGTGGCAGCCAACCACTTGGCCGCCTTCCTGCGTGATGTCATCCACACGGTGGTCGAAGTGAAGTTGAAGCCGCCCGGATCTTTCGTGCGCGTCGAGGAGCTCAATGAGCGGTAGCACGATGCCCTCGCCGGTGCCCCACACGATGTGGAACCGCGGCACCGAGTTTCCGGGCACGAAGTACCCACGCTCAGTCCAGCCGACCGCACGGAATATGCTTACGTCGCGTTCGGCGAGCCAGCCGCGGACCTCTTCGGTACAACGGTTGACATAAGCTTCCGCCCACCGGTACGGCCACACATCGTTGGGGTCGAGCTCGCCGTAGCGAACCCAGTCGCGCATCGCGAGCTCGACCGAGTCCTTGATGCCGTTCTTGCGTTGCTCAGGAGAGTCGACGAAGAACATTCCACCAAACGACCACCGCGCGAGCCCGCCGAAGCGATCACGACTCGCCGCGTCTAGCATGACCACGCGCTTGCCTGCATCGAGCAGCTCGAGCGCAGTCACCATTCCTGCGAGGCCACCGCCAATGACGACGACCTCGGCCTCATAAGTGCTCTTTTCGGTCATGGAGACGGGCGAGCATAGCAGGTAGGCGCTCGCGTGGTCACCTCGTAGCCGCCGCGCATCACTGGCGGCCCAAATTGCGAAACGGGACCCCAAGGGATCCCGTTTCACGGTTGATAAAGGGGACTGACCCCTTTTAGTTGCAGGGCGCTTCGCCCGTCGCGTGTGGGCAGTGTGTTGCCGTATCGGTTGTGCTTTCCGCAAGGCCGAGGTGCGTAGTCACGCACTCCTGTCGGGCGGTGTCGTAGCCGTTGTAGGCCGTCTCGCACTCGTTTTGGCTCTGATGGCCGGTGCCTGTGAAGGTACAGATCTCTCCGTACTGAGTGCAGAAGGCAACAGCCGGGTCGATGCCACCACCGGAGCCGCCTTGGCCGCCCATGCCGGCTTCACCACCGGAGCCGCCAGAGCCGCCCGCGCCTGCCGAGCCGCCGCTGCCGGCCGTCCCGCCGGAGCCACCGCTGCCCCCATCGCTGTCACACCCCAGTAGCCCGAGCGTTCCGCTCAGCATCAGAATCACTAGAATTCGCATGTTCACCCTCCGATTATCGGGGCCCACTGCGCCCGACGAGCCGAACGCTAGCACAAGTGAGGCGAAAGGCGTTTCTTTCAACCCGTCGAGCGGCGCGTCTGGAGTCGGCGGTGTACGGTACGCGTCATGCCTCATGGCTGGAATCTCGATCAGGTCCCCGACTTGTCCGGGCGCGTGATAGTCGTCACCGGCGCCAACAGCGGCATCGGGTACGAAGCGGCACTTGCGTTCGCCAAACGCAAAGCCGACCTGGTCCTTGCTTGCCGGAATCAAGAGAAGGCGAGGGCTGCGGCTGATCGCATTCAACGCGAGGCACCGACCGCGCGATTGGAGCTGATCCCCCTCGACCTCTCGGACTTGTCTTCCATTCGCGCGTTCGTCGAATCATTCCGCCAGGGACACTCGAAGATCAACGTACTGGTCAACAACGCTGGCGTCATGGCGCTTCCGCAACGCACCACCACGGACGGCTTCGAGATGCAGCTTGGAACCAACCACCTCGGCCATTTCGCGCTGACTGGTCGCCTGCTCGACCTGCTCTTGGCGACGCCCGGCTCACGTGTGGTCAACGTGAGTAGTACGGCTCACAAGTTCGGAAAGCTCCGCTTCCACGATCTGCAGTGGGACAAGAGCTACAGCAAGTGGGGCGCCTATGGGCAGAGCAAGCTGGCGAATCTGCTCTTCACGCACGAGCTCGACCGAAGGCTCAAGGAAGCGGGCAGCGACACGATCAGCGTCGCCTGTCATCCAGGCTGGGCGGCGACCGACTTGCAGGAAGCCGGTCCTCGGATGGAGGGGTCCAAGTGGATGGAGAGGTTGAGCGCCTGGGGCAACGCGATGTTGGCGCAGGATGCGGCCGCGGGAGCGCTGCCCACGGTCTTCGCCGCGGTCGAGCCCCTGCACGGCGACGAGTACATCGGTCCCACACGCTTCATGGGCTGGCATGGTCCGCCCGAAATCGTTCAGCCTCTGCGCAAGGCGCGCGATCCCGAAACGGCCGCGCGGTTGTGGGTCGAGTCGGAAAGCCTCACGGGCGTGCACTACGCGTTCCGTTGAACCGCTGGAAGAAGCCGTGCAGAGCATTCAACGGGAGCGCTTCGGAGATTTTTCGGTTCTTCATCGCGAGGCGCGCGGCGACGACCGAGTCTCGGTACATTTCGCGCACGCCACCGGATTCAACGCGGAGACCTATCGAGAGCTCCTATCGGCTCTTGAATCATCGCTCGACGTGTACGCGATGGACGCGCGCGGGCACGGGATGTCCGAGGCGACGGCAGACCCTAGAAAGCTGCGCTCCTGGGCGCAGTACCGTAAAGATCTAGAGGGGCTCGTCGAAACGCTCACGCAACCGACGGTCCTTGCCGGCCATTCGATGGGTGCGACGGTGAGCATGGCGCTCGCGGCTGCGCGTCCCGACTTGGTCCAAGGCTTGGTGCTGATCGATCCTGTCATCGTTCCGCCTCGTGACATTCCGATGTTGGTTTTGGCAAGCACGTTCGGCTTGACGGGACGTCTCGTTCCGATCTCCGAGGCGGCGGCACGGCGGCGTATGGAGTTCCCTTCGAAGGAAGCTGCGGTCGAGAACTACGTTGGGAAGGGACCTTTCCGCACTTGGCCTCGCGCATGGATCGAGGCGTATGTAGATGGGGGGACGGTGGACACCCCGGATGGGAGTATCCGTCTCAGCTGTGAACGAGACTGGGAGAGCAAGACTTTCGCTATGGCGAGCATCAATCCGTACAGGGACATCAAGAAGCTTCGATGCCCCATCACGTTGATCGCTCGTGAGCACGATGGCCCACCGTTCACCAGGGCGTCCAGAGACGCGTTCATGCGGTGCCGACCCCGCACCCGCCTCCTGACACTCGAGGAGGCCTCCCACTTCATGACCATGGAGCGTCCGGAGATCACGCGGGCGGAAATCGAGCGCATGGCTCGACAGGTTCGCTCAAAGCTCTGATAGCTCGCGCTCGAAGCCGCCCGATAAGATGGGAAAACGGCACCAGGTTTTCGGGTCGAGGTTCTGGTCGTCGACGTGGAACGATGGGGCGTAGCGCTCGCGTTTCCACTGGTTTCGCGACCAGAGTTGGAAGAAGCGCTTCACCCACGCACGAAGTGTCTCCTCGTCGTGTCCGGACAACTCGTTTCTCAGAATCTCGAGGCAATCGGCGGGCGGGAGCTTGTCCCCGATGGCTAGTCGCTCGATCGCGTCGAGCACGGGGTAGGGCATCAGGTCGCCTTCGTCGGTTTGGTTGCTGCCCTTGGGACGGAGCTCCGCGGTGGGCGTCTGTACGTTCACCGCATGGAGCGCGGGAATCGGATGCATGCCCACGGGGCCTTCTGTTTCGAGCCAAGCAAGCCATTGACGAA
This sequence comes from uncultured Sandaracinaceae bacterium, assembly GCA_964534585.1. Taxonomy (GTDB): domain Bacteria; phylum Myxococcota_A; class Polyangia; order Polyangiales; family Houyiibacteriaceae; genus SG8-38. The sequence continues at coordinate 3,509 of CAZHPJ010000209.1, forward strand.
GGAATGCCTTGTCGATCCCAGCAATGGGGCTCAGGCCACCACAGGTGTCGCCATCCATCGTCGCGTAGCCGACCGCCGCCTCTGACCGATTGCTCGTCGATAGGAGCAACGCCCCCCGCATGTTCGCCAGCATCCACACGCTTGGGCCGCGAGCTCGCGCTTGGATGTTCTGCAGCGTGATGTCGTCCTGCTCCCAGGTTAGCGGCCGTCCGACCGCGCTGGAGATCAGACGTTCGTACGCGTCGACGATGTGCTGCACGTCGAGCACGTAGAACGTGGCGCCAATCGCCGTGGCTACGGCAGTGGCCGCATCACGAGTGACGTCGCCGCTGTTGTCGGTGGGTTGATAGGCGCAACATAGGAGCTTGCCAACCCAATCACGGGCGCTCGCTTCCGGATCGAGACCGATCTTGCTGGCGAATCGCTTGGTGCCGAGCGCCTGGAGCGCCCGATCGACCATCAGCGAGACCAGACAGGCCGCCGCTGCCGAGTCGGCGCCTCCGCTGATACTCAGGACGAACCCGCGTGAATGGCTCTTTCGAAGGTAGTCGAAGAGAGCGAGCGTGAGCGCGCGCATGAGCTCTTCTTCTTTGTGGTGCTTGCTCGCCTCCCATCGAGGTGCGGTCAGCTCGGTTCGCTCCATGGTGGCACGTGGAAGCTCGAAATCGACCCTGATTTTCTTCGTGCCAGGGTCCGTGCTGTCCGCTTGAAAGCTGGTGGTCCGTACTTGCTCGGTCCGGGAGGCCTCGACGTCGACAATAGCCGTCGTGAGCACCGAATCATCGAACGTAAGTCGTGGCGACTGCGCGAGCAGCTTGCCGTTTTGGGCGATGTAGCAACCCCCGTCGTAGATCACTCGGCCCGCCTCGTTGCCGAGTAGGTTGGCATACAGATAGGTCACCGCCATCGAGCGCGACCCTTCTAGCACTAAGCGCTTGCGGACTTCATCCTTGCCGAACGCAAAGTGACTCGCGCTGGGGTTGACGATGATGTCCATTGCATAGCCGTCGAGCGCGCCTCGCCGCTGTGCGACCCAGGCGTCCTCGCAGATCTCGAAGCCGATGCGCACGCCCGAGAAATCGAAGAATACATCACCGAAAGGATAGCGTTGCCCATAGCGTTCGATGTGCACTACTTGATCGTTGGGCCAGGGCTTGAACCAGCGCGGTTCGTAGTGAAGCCCCTCGCCCGCGAGATGCTCTTTAGCCGCGAACCCGGCGATGCGACCGTCTGCGACGACGCATGCGGTGTTGTAGAGACCACCCCTGCGGCGAACTGGTATGCCGATGCTCACGACCAACCCCTTCGTTCGGGGCACGAGCTCCATCAGCATCGACCAGGCGCGCTTGGCGACGTCCGGACCGAGGAACGCGTCCTCGCAACCATAGCCGGTCGTGCAGAGCTCGGGGAGCACGAGCAGAGCCGCCCCTTCGGCCTGCGCCTGCCGAAGCACGGTCTCGATGCGCCGTTGATTGCCGACCCAATCGAGGGGCGTCTGATTCAACGACGCAGTTGCGACCTTGATGGGGATCATGCGTGATCTCTAGCACCGCTCAGCGCCTGAGAGCCCCATAGACGATTGACTGTCGGTTCGTCGGAGCGTATGATGATTTCACATAACGTCAGTTTCTGCTAAGTCGAGTAATATATGGACTTCCGTCAAGCGCCCCCAACTCTTGGAAATCAATACGATTCTGACTCCCTCCTGCGCGAGTACTTGGAGCGCACCCTCCCACCGGAGCTGCTGAAGCGCTTTGAACCAGAGTACCGGGAGCTCGGCAAGCTCAGCGGCGGGGAGCTCTTTGATTTGTGGCTCACCGATCTCGACAACGAGCCTGTGCACACGGTCTGGGATCCATGGGGCAACCGGATCGACCACGTCGAAGTCACTGAGGTGTGGAAGCGAGCTCAGGTCATCTGCGCCGAGCATGGCCTGGTGGCGGCCGGGTACGACTCCGAGCTCGGGCCGTATGCCCGCACTCACCAGCACGTCTTGAACTACGTCACTCAAGCCTCGCTCGACACGTACAACTGCCCGCTGGCCATGACCGACGGCGCCGTGCGCACCTTGCTCGATTCGGGCAACCAAGCGCTGATCGATCACGCGCTCCCACGTCTTCTATCACGGGACCCCGCGAAGATGTGGACCTCGGGCCAATGGATGACCGAGGCCATCGG
>CAZHPJ010000210.1:0-5671 GCA_964534585.1 uncultured Sandaracinaceae bacterium
TCGGTCATCAGGGTGCCCTGCGCGGTGCGTTCGAGGAATGCCTCGTCGAGCGCCATCTCCCACCAGACTTCAAAGGGCTCGGACGCCTCCTGAGTGACGCGTGTCCAGAGGATGACACCGTCGGTCAAGGGATCTCCACTCGCGACGCCATGCTCGAAGAGGTTCTCCGGCCCAACCGTACCGGCCCAATCGTACTCGGGCAGCTCGGGAAGCGGAGGGAAGCCGTTGCCGCCGCTGCTGTCGCCACACCCACTGAACAGTAACGGGGTCAGTCCTGCGGCCCCCATCCCCTTGAGAATATCTCTACGACTGAAATGCATTGCTACCCTCTCTCGACCTTCGCCAAGCGCGAATGCGGCGAGCCTATTCTCATTCACGGGAAAGTGCTACCGATTGTTGATTCGTTAGGCGAACACGCGGACGACCAAAGCGAACGTGCCCACCGCGGCGCCGGCAAAGGCAGTCACATCGACGACTGCGGTTTCGAGGTCACGGCGTCGCAGCCACTGAAGGATTGGCCAGATGCACGCGACTACCGCGAGCTGGCCGAGCTCCACACCGACGTTGAAGCCGAACAGCGCTTGAACCAACTGCGCGCGCGGGAGCTCTTGTGCCAACAGCACGCCAGAGAAGCCGAGACCGTGCACAAACCCGAAGAGGCACGCGATGACCCAACGCAGGCGACCGGTCCCATGCAGCGTCCGCAGTAGGGCGAAATAGCACGCCGTGAAAAGGGCAAGCCCCCAAAACGCCGGCAACCCTCCGAACAGGGCGCTCCCTGCGAAGAGGGCCAATGCAGCGAGGATGACGAGCGCGCCGCCACGCACTTGCTCCAAGCCAACGTTTTCGAGGGCGACGACCAGGATCGAAGCGGCAATGGTGGCTTCGACGGCGCGCGCATGAGGAACCACGACGCCGAGTGACGCTGCTGCGAGCGTCACGCTGTGACCGACGGTGAACCCGGTGACGAGCACAGCCACTTCGCGAAGCCGCCGAGCGACCACGATCAGCAGAAATAGAAACGCAAGGTGGTCCCAACCGCTGAGGATATGCTCGACACCGAGACGCACGTAACTGCCAATCCCTCCTGCGCCTCGCGCCTTACCCGTCGAATCGATCGCAGCCGTCGGGGCCATCGAAGACAGCACGACGTCGATCGGCGCCGGGCCCAGCACCGTAGCCAGGTGCACGTGGGTGCTCAGAGAGGTGAACAACTCGCTGTGGAGGCTCGTTGGCGGCGAGCTACACCGTACCCTCCATTCGACGCGGAGCCAGCCGCGTTCAGCCGGGAGCCACGTCGCGCTCGACGAAATTGCTTGGCAAGGGCCGGCGTCGGATTCCAGGGTGAGCCGGCTCTGCAGATATGGCAGGACACTCGAGCGATCGAAGGGCGCGTCGGTGGCGTCGCGCATGATTGGAAGCGACGTGAGCTCGAGCCAGCGGACTCTCACCTCTGCGATGGCGCCGTCTTCGACGAGCGTCCACTTCGAATACGAGACGCTCTTCTGATGTGCGAGCGCGGACGCCGGAACGGCCAGAACGAGAAGGAGAGTGAGCACCGCCGGGCGCTTCACCGCTCGGCCTCCACGCGGATGTCGGTATGCTGACGGGCCACCTCGAGGAACTCCCGCACTGCCGCTTCGCTGCGATCGCGAAGATAGGCGGCCTCGACGGCGTCGCGCGCTTCGTCGAAGGGCACCAGCGCGCCATCCCGGCGTTCGAGCAAATGAACGGTGTACCGTCCGGCTCCCTCTCCGATGACGACCGACTCGCCCACGTCGAGATCGATCACTCGACGCGCTGCGCTCGGACCGAGGCGCTGCTCGATTTCCTTCGCCAATAGCAACCCGTCGGGCAGTGGAATCGCCCCACCCTCGACTGCGACGCGATACTGCGCGCTGCGCTCGAAACGGAAGCGTTGCTCCTCGTAGAAAGCGCGGAGATCTTCCTCCTCAGCTGCCGTCGCCTCGTCTTCCGCGCGTCGTACCAGAAAAGCAATCATCGCGGTCGCCAATTGGTTGCGAATCTGCGGGTCGCGCTCGGGGAGCCCAAGCTCGATCGCACGGTCGATCAACAGCTCCTGATCGATCAACCGTTGGAGTACCCGTTCGCGATCGTCTTCTCGTAGCCTTCCGCTTTTGCGATCGCCAGCCACGGCCTGCAGTGCGTTCTCGTACGACGCGCGGGAGATCGGGCGATCGTGCACCCACGCGACGGCGTCCGTACCGGGTTCGACGGTGTCCGGTACGCGAACGATGTAGAAGACAGCCAGTGCAGCCCCGACGAGCATCCCGCTCGCGAGCAGCCACGGCCGGCTCATGGCTCGGAACCGGCCAACAAGAAGATCGGCGAGGACCAGGCGCGCGCTTCGGTGTCGACCAAGCAGTCGTCATCGCCGGAGGTCCGGAAATTGCCGTAGCAGGGCTCGCACGCATCGCCGCGGCATCGAAGGCCCCCGCCATTGACGGTCGGTGTCGATTCCTGGATCGCGCGGACATAGTACAGCAGGTCCCGGCCGAGCTCGCCGTAGGACGGGTCCTCGAACTCGACGACGCAGAGCTCTGGCCCTTCCGGACACGAAATCGTCTTCCACGGATCCTCGATGAGGTCCCCGACAGGCTCGTCCTCGCTGCGCTGGCGCTGGATGCGGATCACCTCGATGCGGGAGATGCGCCGGCGGCGGTCGCCCGGGTTGTAGCATTCGCCGGCGCAGATGCGCTGGATGCGCTCCTCTCCGAGGGACTGAACGACGTCGGGGGCACAACCCGGCTTCTGCTCGAAGGAGCCGGCTGCACGTACCTCGAACTTTGGTGTTCCGCTGAACTCGAGCTCAGTGCCCATCGGTAGCACGCCCTCGGGACCGTTTTTCATATCGAACCAGAGCAAGATGCGGTCGCCGGAGGTGCCGTACACGTTGCGGCTCTGCATCGCGTCCCAAATCGCTTCACGCGACCGCTCGGACGCGTGGACCGCCACGAGCCCGCCGGTGATGAAGAACGACGCCTGCCGCTCCATCCACATCAGCTCGAACGGCGGTCGCTCCATCAAGGTATCGATGGTGTAGGTAGTCGACTCGCGCTCTGGCTGACCCCGGGCGCCAAACATCGACTTGCGCCAGGGCTCGCTTGGAGCCCCGCGTGCGTCGGTCATCTGCAGCCGCGCGACTTCCTTATAGCCAGTGCCCGGGCGCGCGCTGTGGTTGTCGCTCGACGCTATGAAACCCAGCGTCGCGTGCCGTGGCTGGTCGGGGTTTTCGAAGTCGCCCTTAGCCAACATGTACTGCACCGAGCCGGCCGGCCGGTACTGGTAGGCGGGCAAATAGCAATCGGTGCACTGACCGCACTCGTTCCAGTCCGGCACATCTTCGCCGGGAAGAGTCACGTGCCCGGCAAGCGCCACCCGAAGGTAGTCTGCTTTCGCCTTGTCGACACGCTCCTGACAGAGGTCGGAGTCGGGGTCGTCGCATCGGTCACGAATGACCTCGCCGGCGCGCCAACAACAGGCTTCGTAGTCGTCTGTGGGCTCGGGGCACTCCATGCCGTCTTCGGTGAAATTGGCGGAGCGGAAGCTTCGGTACTCTTCGGAGTTGCCGTGCCCGGAGAACACCTCGACCAGGCGTTGCAGGTTCGCATCATCGAGATCGGCGCGGAGCTGCTTGTCCCAGGTGTAGCCGAGCGGCGTGTAGAAGCCCCACGTGGTGCCATGCGGAATCACGATGGTGTCGAGGCCCCACTCGTTGAGCTTGCGAAACAGCACATCGGGCCTCGCGGCTCGTTCGCGGCAAGTGGGCGGAAGGTCCCTGCTGTTCACACCTTCAGGGCAAACCGGATACTGGCCATTCTCGCGGATGTGCCGTGCGAAATCGAGGTAACTTTGTTGGTTGGGAAACGCGCGCACCGGAAGGGTCAACAGCGGCCAAAGTGCGCTGATCTTCGAAAACGCCCGCGCTGCGATGCCGGGCGCCGCGATTGGGCGGGTTGGTAGCTCGTCATCCGTGTCGTACTTGAAGATGACGTTCTTATGGCCGTAGTGGGCTTCGGGTGTGAGCCCGACCTGCGTCCATTCGTAGCCGGTAAACGCAATCACGTCCGGCTGCGCGCCCTCGGCTGCCACGGCGTTGCACTGACGCACCGAGTCTCGGCTCATCTTCCAGGTCCGTGGATTGAGCGCTTCGGCATGGTCGGTAAGCGCGTAGAAATCGAGCTGCGAGCAGAAACGGGCAAAGTCACACGCATCGGCAGGCGGGTGAACCCCCTCGCCTCCCATCAAGGGAAGGCTCCACATGAAGGCGTCGACGGAAAGCGTCGTGTGCACGTGAAGGTCACCGAACAGGATGCGGTTGGTCTCGTTGGGCGCCGCCCTCTTCTGGCCGGCAACACGCGCAGCGACATGCTCAGGCGCTAGGGCAATGCGCGCAATTTCCCCGTCGAGCTGCTGCTTGGCACCCCCGTACACGAGCCAAAAAGCCAAGACCAACAACACCAGGCCGAGAACGACCGTAAGGCAACCCTTTTTCCACCAAGCCACGCGGGCGGAAGCATAGGGCCGGATCTTCGTGTCTCCAAACAATCTAGCGGGCAGGCCGTTGTCTTGAGGGTTCGGGACGGCCCATGCTAGGTCAGGGAGAGGTGGGGAGCGCCAAGATGCGCAAAAGGGCAACACATACGCGCAAGCCTCGGGTGGCGCACATCACGACCGTCGACCTTTCTTTGCGATACCTGCTGCTCAACCAGCTGCAGCGGATTCAGAATGAAGGCTACGAGGTCTTCGGACTCAGCGCGGACGGACCGGACGTCGGGGTCGTCGAGGCGGCCGGGATCCCGCATTTCGCGGTGCCCATGACCCGTCGAATGACCCCGATTGCGGACCTGCGCTGCCTTTGGAAGTTGGTCCGAATCATGCGGCGCGAGCGGTTCGATGTGGTCCACACGCACACCCCCAAGGCAGGGCTTCTGGGGCAGCTCGCAGCACGGCTGGCGGGCGTTCCGGTCGTCGCCAACACACTTCACGGATTCTATTTCCACGACGACATGAAGCCATGGCTGAGGCGGTTTTACATTTGGATGGAGCGCATTGCCGCCAAGTGCTCGGACACGATCCTCTCTCAGAATCGCGAGGACATGGCCACGGCGGTCGCCGAACACATCGCGAGCCCGGAGCAACTGAAGTGGCTTGGTAACGGTATCGATGTGGCGCGATTCGATCGTCGACGCCTAATGGACGCCGCTCTCGAAGAGTTGCGTCGTGAAATCGGCATCGATCCGAATGCACCGGTCATCGGCTTCGTAGGCCGCTTGGTCGAGGAGAAAGGCATTTTGGATCTCCTGCAAGCCGCCAAGACCGTCATCGAGGTGGTTCCAAACGCGCAGTTTCTCATCATTGGCCCATGCGACGAGGAAAAGCCAGACGCCTTGCGTCCCGAAGTCGCCGAGCGCTACGGGGTCGCCGCCAACTGCCGCTTCGTCGGAATGCGCGACGACATGCCTGAGCTCTACGCGCTGATGGACGTACTGGTGCTCCCCTCGTATCGCGAAGGCTTTCCACGCGCGCCGATGGAGGCGTCCGCAATGGGGGTGCCGTCGGTCGTAACCGACATTCGCGGCTGCCGGGAGGCGGTTGAGCATGAGAAAAACGGCTTGCTCTTCCCGGTAGGAGACGTCGACGCGCTCGC
>CAZHPJ010000211.1:0-5656 GCA_964534585.1 uncultured Sandaracinaceae bacterium
CTAGAATACGAGAGGTCTTCCTTGCCCATCGGCGACCGGCTTATCGCGGAACGTGCTAGAAGGCTAGGGTCTATGTCGGTTAGCGAAGCCACCGTTGCGTGGGCGTTCCTCGCGGTGAGTCTGGTCGGGGCGGTATTCACGCTGAATGCCTTCATGCCTGTGCGCCGCGTTCCCGCACTGTTCGTGCCTAGCTTCTTCGGGTCCTGGCTCACGGCGGAGCTGGCCCTGCACCACATCGTCTGGCAGGTGATCGCGACCGTTCTGTTCATCCAGTTCGGAGCCCTGTCTGCTTGGCCGGGACTGGCGGGCATGGGTATCACGGGCGTCTCCTGGCTCGGCCTGCTCGTCCTTTTTCGCGACGGGCGAAAGACACAGGACACATTCGACCAGGCACTCGAGGACCTCGCCGAGCCAGCGAATGCTGTGCATATGCCGTTCGCACAACTGCTAATGCCGTTCCGGTTCCGCCGGGCTGGCGTCAAAGTGGTCCGCAACGTCACCTACCGCGAAGTCGCAGGCAAGACGCTACGCTTGGATGTCGCCATGCCGGAAGAGCCGGGCGCAAACCGCCCTGCGATCATGCAGATTCATGGTGGCGGATGGATCATCGGCGACAAGCGCGAACAAGGCTGGCCGCTCATCGGGCACCTCGCGGCAAACGGCTGGGTTTGCTTCAACGTGAATTATCGGTTGAGCCCGGCTGCCGCCTGGCCCGATCACCTCATCGACCTGAAGTACGCTCTCAAGTGGATTCGCGAACACGCAGACGAATACGGCATCGACCCCAATTTCATTGCGGTCACCGGAGGCTCCGCCGGCGGGCACCTCACGGCGATGATGGCGCTTACTGCGAACGATCCCGAATACCAGCCCGGCTTCGAGGACGCGAACACCACGTTGCAAGCCGCTGTACCAGTATACGGCGTCTACGACTTCACCAATCGCCTCGGCACGATGCTGGACCGCTTTCGGCCTCAAGTGCTCGAGCCCATGATCATGAAAGCCTTCTTCGAACAGGAGCCGGAAAAATTTCACCGCGCCTCTCCAATCGATCGCGTCCACCCCGACGCGCCACCCTTTCTCATCGTGCACGGCGATCGCGACACGCTCGCCCCAGTCGAGGATGCGCGACTCTTCGCCGAAACTCTGCGAAAGATCTCGCGCTCAGCGGTAATATATACGGAGCTCCCAGGCGCTCAGCACGCGTTCGACATCTTCCCATCACCACGCACGTCACGAATGCTCGACGGGACACTTCGCTTCCTCACTGCGATGCACGACCGCGCCCAGAGCGCGACCGACTCTGGCCGAGCGGAGCAATTTTCACGTCCGGAGGTCAAAGCGGTTGGCGCGATAGACAACGTGTAACGAATACGTCGCAGTTGGCGCTTGGCCGAGAGCGTCGCGGCGTTGACATGAGCGAAGGCGCTCAGATCATCTTCATCTAGTCGTACACCAACGCGATTTCGATCGTCAGTGGCCCACCCCGGTAGTTGAACTTCGCGTCCTTGTAGAGGGGCGGACCAAACCTCCTGGCTTTGGCGTTGTGCGACACACCCCAGGGCTCCTTTGCGCTACCGATCGCGTTGGTATCGAGCTTCCCGTTGCCGTTCTTGTCTAGAAACACCGATGCGGCGTACTCGCCCAGACCCGTGCGCTTGAAGACGCAGTCGAGGGTGTCGCCTTTGACGTCGACCCAGGTTCGTCGAAGCGCGCGGCGATGCTTCCGCGGAAACCCTTTGTTCTGCCAGAAGAGGGCGCACGCCATCTTGCCCGACGTTTCCTTGATCCCGCTGACCTCGATCGTCAGGGTATTGCGTGCTGCCGGATCATTGTCGACTTGCGCCTCCGAAGACGGTGGCACGAGCAATGAGCCCAAGAGCGCGACCGCGACCGATGCAGCACACGCCAATTTAGTCCAAACCATCTAGTGCTCCCCGGATTCCCGCCCACGCCGCCAGGTCATTTTCACGCCGGTTTGACGTAGGGTTCGGGCCAATGTTTAGACGAGGCCCCCAATTTTGCCAAATGAAGTCACTGTTTTCATTCGTGAATGACGAATTTGGCGATTCGTTCTTGACAGCACGAACGGTCGTTCTATTATCACTGCATGGGCAAAGGTGAAGAGACCAAGCGGGCGATCGTCGAACGGGCACTCGACCTCGTCAGCACGGTCGGCCTCGAGAAGCTGACGATAGGCGCACTTGCGGGCGCGACGGGCATGTCCAAGAGCGGCCTCTTCGCTCACTTCCGCTCCAAGGAGCAGCTCCAACTTCAAGTTCTCGAGGAAGCGCGACGGCGCTTCGTCGATGTGGTCGTCGCTCCGGCGCTCAAGAAGCCTCGAGGCGAGGCGCGCGTTCGAGCGATGTTCGAGAGCACCATGCAGCAATGGGAGGAAGACTTTCCCGGAGGCTGCATTTTCCATGCTGTTTCGGCGGAGCTCGACGACCGACCCGGCCCGGCTCGGGACTACTTCGTCGCGACCCAGCGCGACCACGCGGACACGCTGAGGCGCGCCGCCGAGATTGCGATCGAAGAAGGCGACTTCCGCAAGGACCTGGATCTCGATCAGTTCGTGTTCGAGCTGCGCGCGATCACCGCCGCCTATCATCACTTCGGGCGCCTGTTGGGCGACCCCGGCGCAGGGCAACGGGCTCGCAACATGTTTGAAGGACTGCTCGCGCGGTCGCATTGAGGCGAGACTTCATGATTGCCCAGACCGCAGACACTTCGAGGATCCTTCAATAAAGAACGAACGTTCGTTTGTAAATCAAGAAAGGCAGAAAACCATGACTACAGAAATCAGAGACCCACAGTTCGCGACCCCCGACCGCGCGATGCTCCAGCACGCGTTGCAGGGGATCGCCTTTTGAGGTGGCGGCTTCGTCCAGCTAGCTGCGACCGTCTTCGAACGCAGCGATCGCCTCGCGGAACGGGTCGGGCACCCTCTTCTTCGTTCTGGTCTGCGGGTCGATGCAAACGCTAGTCATCCTCGCGTTCGCTAGCGTTTCATGATCGCTATCGCGAATCACGAATGTGCTGGTGAAGCTCGAGCTCCCAATCTTGGAGATGCGGGTTTCGAGATGAATGTCTTCTTCGAATCTAGCGCTACCCAAGTAGTCGCAACTCGCGTTCACGCAGAACATGTCGGTACCGCTCTGCACCATGTCCTGCCAGGGCATTCCGATTGCCCGCATGTACGCACTCAGAGCCTCGTCGCAGAAAACGAAGTAATTGCCAAAATAGACATGTCCTTGCATGTCCGTGTCGCGAAAACGGACACGCATCGTGTAAACGAAGGGCGGCTTCACGCGGCAAGGCTACAACAGGCTCAACACGAGACAAGCCGAGCGCAACGCCCGGCGGCGCAGGGAGTCACGACGGAGAAAGACCGTGTATGCTGTCTCGGTGCGCATGCACCGCTTGGACGTTCGTGCCGGCCGGCTCCTCAGTGCAGAGCGATCGCACCGGAGTCTCCTGGGCAGCCTGCCATTCGCAGAGCTCGGCGACCCGGTCCGCACCGTCCGCTCCCGGATGGATCCAAACAAAGGTCTGCGCGCCGAGGCGAATCGTGCATTCCGGGTCTGCGAAGGCCTTGGACCAGAAGCCCCCATTGTAGAGGGTAATCGGACCCACCTGCTCGCATTTGGGCTGGTGCGTATGCCCGAAGACCACCCGATGCGCGCCGGTGATCTTGAAGATCAGCTCCGCAAGCCGTGCCGTGAGCAGCGGTGCTTCAAACACGGTCGGCCGCACCGACGATGCATAGGCGAGATAGGGAAGCATGAAGAGCAGCGCGGGAACGATCACCCACAGAGGGCTGATCGGCCACGCGATGTTGATGTGCAACACGACCTGCCACGCGAGAAAGAGCACGACCGACAAGAAAAATGCGCGGTCGAGCCATAGTTCCCGTGCGATCCGAAACGGATTGTTGGTCGCCGATGGGACGTGTAGTGCATTGAGCTTCCGGACCATCGACGGGGTGGCCTGCGACCGCGTGGCGATCGAGCGCACCTTGTCATCGACGAGCAGCGGATCGCGCATCGGGTGGCACCAATGCGTGCGGAGCGAAATCCACAAGGTAGCGTACGCCCCCCACAGCCACGTCCAAATCAGCAGAGGCTGGGTCCGCAACATGTATCGGAAGAAGAACCGCAGGTAAGCGACCCCACCCATGATGTAGTTCTCGGACTGGTGAGGGTTGAAGTACCCCATCCCGTTGAGCATGTAGCGCGCAGCCAGATCGCCGAACGGAACGCGGACCCGGGGGTTCCCGCGAACTTCGATTAGCGGATCGATGGGGTCACGCACGACACAGTTCGGGTCGTACTGATGGCCATGACTAATGTAGGTGTCACCACCGCTCAGATAGAACCAACTGCAGAACACGATGGGGTCGTCGTCCTCCTCTTCACCGATATTCGAGGGGAACGGGGCGCCGAGCGCATCGCAGAGCATCCGTTGCACCGACGGCCAGTAGAGCTCGACGTCATGGTTGCCGACGACGAAGACCACGCGGTGTCCTTGAGCCATGAACTGCCCCAACGCCTCGAACCAGCGAGGGTGGTCCTCGATGATCACCTTCATCTTGAACTCGCTCTTCCACTCTTCGCTGCCCAGGCCGCGCGCGCGTTCCAGCCAATCGATCTGCCGATCCTCGCTCGGGAGACTGATGACGTTGTCAAAATCGAAAATGTCGCCGTTGAGGAGTAGCTCGATGGGCCCCGTGGCGTTCTGCGCGATGTGCTCGAGAAACGCTGCAAACTCGTCATCGATGAAGAACTCACGGCGCTTGTAGGCCATCCACATGGGTCGCTTCGGATCCGGCTCGTGCGCCTCGGAGAGGTGCATGTCGGAAACTACGTAGGTATGGAGGTTGGTTTCCATCGAGCCGACTACAGTGTGTCAGGCCGTGCTGCGGGACTCCAGCAATTCGCATTCCCGCGCGGGTTTGCCGCACTGCATGACTCAGCTCTCAGCGCCGTGCGCGGCTACGTGCTCCCGACGCCCGATGATGAGATGGGCCAGCACCAAGAACGTGAGCCCGGTCGCGAAAACCGCAACATAGACCGTCCCCAGACCGGGCTTGGCTTCCGTCAGGAAGTTCGCGATCTGTTTCTGGCCCCACATGACCGGCGTGAACGGGTCTACCGTGATGGGCGCCTTGGGACTGAGGTTGTGCCCGAACGTATAGAGCTTGAAGTACAGGCGTCCGAATCCGAAGATGCCTGCATAGGTGGTCATCACGAGCAGATCGATCATGGAGCTGACCTTCCCAATGACCGCGGCTCGCAATGCGATGATGATCATGCCGGCGAAGAGGAATGGAATCCAGTCGAGGTCTGTGAGCGAGGCCCGGTCGAGCGGTGCCATCCCGATGTAGTGGTTCAGCACGTTGATTTCTTGCACATCATTTCCGTCGTTGCCGCCATCGATCTTGTACGAATAGATGTAGAGGTTGAGCCCTTCCGGGTACTGCGGCGCCTTCATGTTGATGTGCCACATCGGTGCCGTGAAGCTCAGTCCCACGAAGATCGTAAGAAGCGCGAGCACGACACGTGCCCACGGAAAGATTGGTTCGTCCAAGAATCGATAGAACGCGTCCATTGCCTTTGACATTTCGCCTCCTCTTAGGCCTTCATTTCCTAAACGA
>CAZHPJ010000212.1:0-5650 GCA_964534585.1 uncultured Sandaracinaceae bacterium
CAAGGAGTCGACGTCGAGCAGGCATGGCCGTGACGAAGAGATGGCCGCCAAGCTTTGGGAAGTGTCGGAGAAAATCGCTGCACAGGTCACTGCTTGACAAGGTAAACCACCGCCACGCATGCTCTTTCCCTACTCTTTTTCAAAGGTTGGGAAAATGTCGCAGTCTACAGTGCAGGTTGACACCGAGGTCCATACGAACGGCTCACAGGAACAATCGGCGATCGTACCGGGGGTCGACGCGATCACCGCCGAGATCGAGCGGATCTTCAAGCTTCAGCTGGCCCATCAGTACACCGTCGCCAAGACCACGGCTCGGGAGCGCAAAGAGAAGCTGAAGCGGCTCCAGAAAGCGATCCTGTCGCACAGACAAGACATTCGCGACGCGCTCTACGCCGACTTTCGAAAACACCCGAGTGAGGTCGATCTGACGGAGATCTACCCCGTCACGACCGAGATCAAACACGCGGCACGCCACGTTTCAAAGTGGATGCGTCCGCGCCGCGTCAAAACCCCGCTGGCGCTGTTCGGAACGAGCTCTTACATCCACTACGAACCCAAGGGCGTTGCGTTGATCATCGCTCCGTGGAACTTCCCGATCAACCTCACCTTCGGTCCGCTCGTGAGCGCCATTGCGGCGGGCAACTGCGTCATGATCAAGCCGTCGGAGAATACCCCCCACGCCTCGGAGGTCACCAAGCGCATCGTCGAAGAGGTGTTCGACGAGAGCGAAGTCGCGGTGATCGAAGGCGCCGTCGAGGCCTCGACCGCGTTGTTGGCGCTCCCCTTCAACCACATCTTTTTCACGGGCTCGCCTGCGATCGGCAAGGTCGTGATGGAAGCGGCCTCGAAGCATCTCGCCTCGGTCACCCTCGAGCTCGGCGGAAAATCCCCAACCATCGTCGACGAGACGGCTAACATCGATGCTGCGGCTCGCCGCATCGCTTGGGCCAAGTTCACCAACAACGGCCAGATTTGCATCGCGCCCGACTATCTCTTCGTGCACGAGAGCAAGAAGGACGAGTTTCTTCAGAAGTTCAAGGAGCACATCGAGTCGGCTTACGGTCTCGACGCGCGCCGGTCCGATTCCTATGCGCGAATCGTCAACCATCGCCACTACCAGCGGGTCGCCGGTTACATCGAGGACGCCAAGCAAAAGGGTGCGACCGTCGCGTATGGTGGCGGCACCGAAGGCAGCGAGGATTACATCGAGCCAACCGTGTTGACCGACGTCGACCCGAGCTCCGACGTGATGACGGAGGAGATTTTCGGGCCGGTGCTGCCGGTGTACACCTATAAGTCGTTGGACGAGCCCATCGGGGCGATCAACGCGAAGGAGAAGCCGCTCGCTCTCTACATCTACAGCAGGAGCCGAGCCAACATCGATCGCATCATGGCGAACACGCGCGCGGGCGGCACGTGCATCAATCACAGCGCGGTGCACTTCTTCCAAAACAATCTTCCATTCGGCGGCTCGAACCACAGCGGCATAGGCAAGGGCCACGGCTTCTTCGGGTTCGAAGCGTTTTCGAACCCGCGGGGCGTCCTCAAGCAGGTGCTGCCACTCAGTGCGGTCGAGCTGATGGCGGCGCCTTTCACCAAGCTCAAGCAAACCATCATCGACCTCAGCATCAAGTACTTCTAAGCGCTGCACGGAAGACTCGATTCCGCATTCATGACCCGCGACGTTCCCAGTCAGGATGAGCCCGGCAACAATCGGAAGCGCATGCTTTACGTCGGCTCGGGCCTGCAGTGTTTCGAAGCGCTCGTCAATGACATGGCCGCCGCGCCGGGTACCGAGCGAGTGCCGTCGAAGCTCTACCCCGTGCTCCGCACGTGGGGCCACGAGGTCGAGCTCGTCCCGGTCTGGGATACCTTGGGCGCGACGGATACGCTCCGATCCGCATACGTAAATCTTCTGCTCGTCGACCTTCGTTGGTGTGAGAATTTCGAGAACCGAGTGGCTGAGATTCGACAGCTTCTCGAGGCGCTCGATCACGCCGAAGATGTGGAGCAGCGTTACGGCTTCCACCGCATCGTGGTGCTCATATCCGGTCCGGACGCGAGCCGTCTCGACGACCTGATCGTAGAGCTTGGCGCCGTAGGGGTTCGCTACATTCTTCGGCAAGACTTCCATCCGGAGGTGCCCGCCTGGTCTAGCGACAAGCCTTTTGCAGAGGGCGTCCTTCGTCGTGCCGTGGAGCTCACGAACTCGCGCCGTATCGGAAAGACCGCCATCTGCGCCTCGGGCGGAGGCATCACCGGCATTTACTACGAGATGGGCGTGCTCAAGTGTCTCGACGATTGCCTCGCCAATTGCAGCGTAAACGACTTCGACATGATGTTTGGCATCAGCGCGGGAGCTGTGGTCACGAGCCTACTGTCGGTCGGTTACACGCCGGACGAGCTCATGGCCGGCATCGCAGGCGTGCCCGGCGGACGCGTCCCGCCGTTGTCGTTTAGCCTTCTGCGGCTCTCGCATTTCAATCACGAGGACATGCGCTGGCGCGTGACGAGCGCCATGAAGACCGGACTCCGCGCGCTCTGGGATACCATGCGCGGCCGCGGTGGCGATACCGCGGAGCAGCTGTTTCTGGAGTACACGAGTCTGGTTGGGGCGCCGTTTCACTCTGCGGAATTCGAGGTGATCTTGCGACGAGTTCTGCAGATGTCGGGCAGCACCAACGATTTTAGAAAGCTTCCGCTCGAGCTCTTCATCGGTGCCTCCGATCAGGACGCCCGATCGCATGTCCTTTTCGGTTCCGAGGGCTACGAGCACGTGCCCATAAGCAAAGCGGTCCAAGCCTCGCTCAGCGTCAATCCCGCCTTCTCGTCAGTGCCGATCGACGGCCGCTACTACGAAGACGGCGCGATTACCCGCACCTCCAACTTCGTCGAGGCCATCAAGCGAAACGCGACACTGATCGTCACGTTGGACCCCTTCGTACCCTACATCTCGAAGTTGCCTGGCGTCGCACACCGGCGCGGTGTTCTCTACAACATCGACCAAGACATCCGGACGATTTCGTTCACGCGATTCGAGCGCACGCGCGACAGCACGCTGCGCAAGAACCCCGAGGTCAGCTCGTATACGTTCCTTCCGTCAAACACGTTGCGGCGGCTGCTTTCGACCAACCCGATGGACCACCGGCCCTATC
Organism: uncultured Sandaracinaceae bacterium; assembly: GCA_964534585.1. Classification (GTDB taxonomy): domain Bacteria; phylum Myxococcota_A; class Polyangia; order Polyangiales; family Houyiibacteriaceae; genus SG8-38. Next base: position 3,156 of record CAZHPJ010000212.1, read on the forward strand.
TCGAGATCTGGCGCGGGTCGTATCTGTCGGCGCTTCAGCGGATCGACCAGCTTTGCCATCGTCTCCGCGGAGACCTCGCCGAGCAGGGAATGCATCTCGATACCGCCCCGGCAGAGGTTGTCGCGGAGCAGCTGCGCACGACCACCAAGCTCAGCTTCGAAGACTTCTTCCCGGATCGACAAGTGGACATCGAGAAGCGCCCGTTCATGCGGCCATCGCAACTGCCGCCGGCGCCTCGGAGCCCTATGTTCGTCCATGCCGAGGAGGAGCGTTCATGAGCCTTGCCGACCAAACCTGCGTGCCTTGCAAAGGCGGCGTTCCTCCGATGGAGAGACACCGAGCCGAGGAGTTGCTGCGCGAGCTCGACGACGGCTGGGCGCTCAACGCGGAGGGCCATCTCGAGCGGGTGTACACTTTTTCGAGCTTCGTGGATGCGATCGCGTTTGCCAATCGTGTGGGTGAGATCGCCGAGGAGCAGAACCATCATCCGGACCTGCACATCGCCTGGGGGAAGTGCGCCGTCGAGATCTGGACCCATAAAATCGACGGGCTGACCGAGAGCGATTTCTATTTCGCTGCGAAAGCCGACCGCGCGTTCTGATCATCGAACCACGCGCAGTTTTTGCGCGTCGGATCCTTGTTTGAATCCAGTATCTTCCCTCGCGTGGCGCCTCCACGCATGCGACCTCGGTTCGAGCTGCGGCTTCCGGTCACTCGAGAGACGTGGCTCGAGACGCTGCGGGTGGCGCTCCAAGACAACGGAGAGTCACTTCGCGGACAGGTATTCCGAAAGCATGCGGTCGTGCAAATGCGCGATGGAGAGCGAACGTTCTGGTCACCCTATCTCAATCTGGAAGTCGAAGATGAGCCGGACGGCTCGGCTATTCGAGGACGGTTTTCCCCGCATCCGAACGTATGGACCCTGTTTATGGCGATTTACGTCATGTTGGCGATCATCGCGCTCGGCGGACTCACCTACGGCATCGTGCAGTACACGCTTGGTCAACCCCCCTGGTCTTTGTTGGTTGCGCCCGCCTCTGTTGCACTGTTTGGCTTCGTCTACGGAGCCACCTTGATCGGGCAAGGCCTCGGTGCTGAGCAGATGCACACGATGCGCAGCTTGGTAGACCGCGTATGCGCCGAGGCGCTCGACAGGCGTGTTGACGGTCACGCGGCCACCGTGCAGGAAACCCGTTGAGTTGGTACTACACTTGCACCACAGCAACGTGAGAAGAGGATTTCCCAGATGATCTCTGCGGACGACGCAAGAATTAGGCGAATTAATCGTTTAATCGCGCAGATCTTGCGTGCGCTGGAACGCGCGGATTCGATGTTGTTGAAAGAGCCATGAAAATGAAGAAATCTTCGGTCATGATGTTTCAAGTCTGCGTGTCGGCAGGGCTCGCGCTTTCGCTCGTTGCATGCGACGGCTCCACCGGTGCTACAGGGCCAGAAGGTCCCGAAGGACCTCCCGGCGAGCCTGGCGAGCCCGGCGCACCCGGCGAGCCCGGTGCTCCGCCGTTGGATCTCGAGCCGGACGGCTTGGTGGGTCGCATTCTCGATCCCCGGCCCTTACCGGTTGCCGGCGGCACCGTCTATCTGATCCCTGCAGCAGACGTCGAGGAGCTCGGGCAAACGCCGATCGATCTGCAGCTCTCGCCGGAAGACACCGCCGCGCTAACGATCGATGAGCCGCTTGATGATCTCATCGACACCAAGGGAGATACGTACGCCCAGGCTATGGTGGACAGCGACGGCGTCTACCGCTTCACGACCATTGCAGACGGGGACTACTATGTGACATGGGCACCGGACTCGGGCGACGCGATGCACTTGCCTGGCGGCGATCAATGCCGGGAGGCGGTCGAAACCGCGGAGCTCGTGGGCACACAGCTCGATATCAGAGTCAGCGGCGCAGCCAGCGAGGGCGCGAGCTACGTCGGCTCATCGACCTGCATGGTCTGTCACGGACGCCATCGTTCGGAGCGAACCGCCCACCGCGTCGGCCTGCAAGCGACGGGCGCTCGAGGCAACCTCCAAGATGTCAGCCCTTGGCCGGACTTCGACGAGGGTCTCGATGCTTTCGAAAACGGGACTGTCCTCTACTACTACGATTGCGATGGCTCGAAATCGGGCTTCTCCAAGTGCAAGATCAGCGAGAACGACCAAGCGAACGTCAGCTTCGAGGTCCGGCTCAATCGGGATGAGGACAAAGCACCTGGTGAGGTCGGTGCGTACTACGTCGAGCACTTCAATAGAAAAAATGCGGAGGCCTCCCTACGCTACGATGTCGTTCTCACCTATGGCGGGGCCGTCCATAAGCAGCGCTACGTGACCCGGCTCGACAACACAGACGGCACATTCAGCTACTACATCCTGACGGTGCAGCACAACTATGAGGGAGATGTCGGCTACCCCTCCTCGAACAATTGGCCGTGGCGCGATTATCATTCGGAGCGTTGGTACGATTACACCAACAACCTGTTGATCGAACC
>CAZHPJ010000213.1:0-5633 GCA_964534585.1 uncultured Sandaracinaceae bacterium
GGGGCGGGACTCGAACCCACACGTGTTGCCACGGGCGATTTTAAGTCCCCTGCGTCTGCCATTCCGCCACCCCGGCGACGTCGGAGCATCGCGTTAATGCACTAACTCGTCTACCCGGCGCGGCATTTGCGGACCTGGGTGCTCGGGGCCGGTATCGACGATTCGATTCTTGCCGTCGACGAGCACCACCTTGGGCTCGTGCGCCCTAGCCTCGTCGTCGCTCATGTCGCCAAACGCTGCAATGATCGCGAGGTCACCGGGGCTCATATGATGAGCGGCAGCGCCGTTGACGCAAATCACGCCGGAACCCCGCGGGCCTTTGAGCGCGTAGGTTGCCAACCGAGTGCCCTGCGTCACGTTCCAAATCTGGACTTCTTGGTGCTCGAGGATACCGGCGGCATCGAGCAAATTCGCGTCGATCGTGACGCTGCCTTCGTAGTCCAAGTCAGCGTGTGTGATCGTAGCTCGGTGAATCTTTCCGAGGAACATTCGTCGGCGCATGTGTGGAACCTCCGTAGCGTCCCGAACTGGGTACGCTCAGATGAATGACAAACTTAACCCCGGACAAGCAGAGTCGCAAGCAATCGCATCATTCGCGATCCGGTAGCTGAAAACCCAACAATTTCACGCGGAAGGTGCGGTGATGAACTTGAGTCCCAACACGTAACCGTCCGGCCGCGCCTGCAACCAAACCACTCTGGCGTGCTCGACCGTGACGTGATCGGGCGCCGTACGGACCCGCAGCGTGCAGACGTGATCGACAGGAACGCCCATGTCGACAGCGATTCGCAGGCCACCAACGCTGGCATTGATCGCTAGGCCCGAGCCTCGTGCTGGCGCCAAGAGCTCGACCTCCGCATCGAGAGCCCACCGACGGAACCGCCGCCGGGCGCCACGATGCACAGCAACGTCAGCGCCACCCTCTGGCAAGATCGAAGAGAGTCTATCGACGACGGGTGTCAAAGCACTGCGGAATGTATCGAAAGGCGCGAACCTTGGCTAGCGTTTTGTCCCACATTTGCGGCTAAAACCGTTGCGCAACTACCGTTCCCAGGGACGTATGCGGCTCAATTGTGGGGTCGAATACGAAAGCCAACCAAACGAGGCGACTGATTTGCGCACACCATGTCGGCGGTGGTAGGTTGCTCGACCCGAAGCGTATGCTTTCTATGAGTGGGTTGGAGGAAACGCTGACAATTCAGGATATTCAACAGGCGCTTTCAGACGCCGGAGTGGAGATCTACCGCACCGACGACCGGGAGCTCCGAATCGCCGAACGCGTGCGCCTTCACATCATGGATTCCGGAGTCCGGGTCGTTCTGAACGGCGGGCTGGCCGTGCAGTTCACCGCGCGCACCCAACGCTCGGATGCCCCATCAGCCCTCGCCGAGGAGCTGTTCCGGCGCGTGCGCGACGAAATCGGCGAGCAAGCGGGACGTCGCGGCTACGAAGAGTCTCGCGCCGAAATCGTAGAGGTAAAAGACCCCGTCAACGAAGCCACGGTCCTCGACGTCTGGCACGAGGTCACTTATCGCAAGCCACTCGCCGCGGTCGCCGACGCCATTGTCGAAGTTCGTTGGGCGCTCGACCTCGAGAAATACGTACGACCTTGAGCGCACTGAATCACTGGACCAATCCTGCTTCCATGTGAATCACCGGCGTGGGCCTTTCTGCAAATGGTTCTGAGCGATGTCCGCCCAAGAACCCTCAGGCTCGAGCGTGAGGTAGTGCTGCCAATGAGGCCGTGCCTCGGCCCGCTCGCCCCGCTCTTCGAGCGCCATCGCAAGATTGAAGTGTGCGTCCGCAAACGAGGGGTCGCTCTTCAGCGCTTCACGAAACAGGCAGACCGCATCGTCAACCTCATCCCGCTCGAAGTGTAGAAAGCCGAGGTTGTAGAGAGCCTCAGGCTGCTCCGGGTCAGATTCGAGCGCCCGCCGGTAGTAGTGCTCCGCGGGTCCGAGCTGATCGCGGCGGTACTCGAGGTTACCCAGGTTGGTCAGCGCATTGGAAAGGGTCGGGTCGAGTGATAGCGCTTTTCGATACGCCTGCTCGGCCTGGTCGTAGGTCCGCTCGTCCTCGTCGAAACGGCAGCCTTCGAGGTAGTGCTCGTAAGCGCGAGACCGGTCATCGTGATCGAAATGGAGCAACCGAATGACGTCTGACTCTAGCCCGCCAACGCGAAAGTCGAGCAATGCCTGGCCGGTGGTTGGCTCGTAGGTGCCGGAGTCATCCTGCACGACGACGGTTCGTCCGTCGGCTAAGACGCGAAGCTCCGACAGCGGCCGCTTGGTCTTCGGAAACGCCTCGCGCAACGACTCGACGGAGCGGCGCACCTGCTGAAGAGGCACGCCTTGCTCGAGAAGCCCCTTGGCGGCGCGCACCCCGACGAGATCTTGGAAGGTGTAGTAGTTGCGGGACGCGACGCGCGCAGAAGGGTCGAGCAACCCCGACCGGTGCCAGTACCGGAGCCGCGACGGCTTGAAACCGAACAACCGCGCTACCTCCGCGACCGTGTACAAACCGTCGCACGGATCGCTCCTTGGAGGAGCAGGCTGCGAGGGGGCCGGCTCCGGGCTCGCGGCCCGGGTCAGCTTGCCATCCACCCCGAAACCAACGCGAATCACGTTGTCCGGATCGCTGGTTTCGTTCACCTCACTCTCCCCGCGTGAGAATAGGCCGACCCCGTCTGCATGCAAGCGTCGTCGTCCGGCGGACGGACCGGCTCGGGCAGTGCTAGGCTCCCGCCATGGCACATCCACCGGAAGCCGCTCCGATTGCGTTTCTCTCGGATGTGCACGGCAATCTCACGGCCCTCAACGTCGTGCTGGCGGAGCTCGAACGGCTAGATGTGAAGCGCCTCTACGTCGCAGGCGACCTGCTCCTAGGTGGCGATGAGCCGCTCGAGGTCTGGCAGCGCCTGCAGGCCTTGGGCGCGACGTGCACCCGCGGTCCGTCGGACCTGGCGCTCAGCTCGGTCGATCCGGGCAGCCTCGTGCCCATCGACGACGAGCAACGCCGTCAAGCCCGCGTATTTGCGAAAACGCGGGCGGCAATCGGTGACCTCGTCGCCGAACGGCTTCGCCGCCTACCCGAACAGCAGCGGATACCGTTGGTCGACGGCCGCGAGGTCTTGATGGTGCACGGCTCACCGGCCGACAGCAACCGCGAGATCAGTCACGACCTGAGCGACGACGACATCCTAGCCCTACTGGATGACGATCCGGCCGACATCATCGTCTGCGGCTCCACGCACGTCCCCTTCCAACGCACGGTCGCTGAGTACCATATCGTGAACGTCGGATCGGTCGGCGGCGCGCCCGAAGGACAGGTCGCGCACTACACTGTTCTCACACCACGGATGAGCAGCGCGGACGTCCTTCAGGATTGGGTCAAATACGAGGAGCCCGAGGCTTCCTAACCGGCCGCAGCTTTCGACTCGTCCGGCTCTTCGGTGCTCGCCCGGAGCATCTCAACGCGGCGAACGTGCCGCTCATCCGCATCGAGGACTACGACGCGATACGGCCCTGCCACGAGAGTCTCCCCGATCACGGGCACCTGACCAGCTAGGTGAACCAAGAGTCCACCGAGCGAATCGAAATCGGTCTTGTCCTCGCAAATCACTTCGCCGAGATGCTTTTCGAGGTCGTAGACCGAAATGCCCGCATCGACGAAATAGTGGCCTGGCGCACGCTCGTGGACCAACGGCGGCTCTTCATCGTGCTCGTCCTGAATCTCTCCGACGATTTCCTCGACGATGTCCTCCAAAGTCACGATGCCAGCGGCTCCGCCGAACTCGTCCACCACCACAGCAAGATGGGAACGGCGCCGCTGCATTTCACGAAGTAGCACGCCGATTTTTTGGCTCTCCGCAGCAAAGAAGACCGGGGTTCGGAGGACGTTGGCCAGCAGGATGCTGGAGGTGTCCACGGTGCCGCGAAACACCTGGAAAAGATCTTTCGCATAGAGAATGCCCTCGACCTGGTCGATCTGCCCGCGGAACACCGGATACCGGCTGTGACCCGACTCGATGACCCTCGCGAGCACCTCGTCGATACTGGTATCGATGTCGAACGCTACGACGTGCGTGCGTGGAACCATGATCTCGCGGGCGACGGTGTTCCGGAACTCGAGCACGCTTCGGAGCATCTGAGCGTGGTCTTCGGCCATGGTACCGGTCTCCTCGCCCTGCTCGATCACGTGCTCGACCGCCAGCTCGGCGAGGCGACCCGGATCGTCCAACTGGACCTCCGGCACGACCCTGGCTACGAGCCCGCCGAGCCAGCTCAAGGGCGCCGCGAGAGGTGTTAGCAGCAGATCCACGGGCCGTAGCCACTTCCAAATCCGCAGCGTCGACTGCCCCGAACGCTGGCGCACCGCGGCAGCTGCAGTCGTCGCCACCATCGCGTAGGCCACCGAAGTACCGAGTACCCCGACTAGGGCCATCCCCACACCGTACGACTGGAGCAGCGCGTAGGCTACGAACGACGCAGCGAGCGCCACACAGAGCACACGACCGATCAAGAGGCGCGACTGAACGGCGTCGAGATCCCGCAAAACGCGTTCGGCCACCTCGGTGTTACGGTCGTCGGCCTCCGACAGCGCCTGCAGACCTGCCTCACCGAGCGCGTGGAGGCCAGCGCTAACAGCTGCAAGCAGCGCGCCCAGACCTACGCCGCCGACAATCACGGCAGCCAACTGTATACTTGGAACGTCCAAGACCTTGTGAGCTTTCAGATTACCGAGGACCGCGATCGACCGCAACAACCCAGGTCAATCACCCCGCCGCTGGTCCCGAAGGGCACGAATTCGCAGGCGAAGCGCGTTGAGCCGGATGAAACCCGTCGCGTCCTGCTGGTCGTAGACTTCGTCCTCTTCGAAGGTCGCGAACTCCGGGTCATAGAGCGTGTTCGGGCTTCTCCGCCCCACGACGTCGGCGTTGCCCTTGTAGAGCTTAATACGCGCCTCGCCGCTGACGTCTTTTTGGGCGTCGTCGATGAGCGCTTGGAGCATGTCGCGCTCCGGCGCGAACCAAAAACCACGATAGACGAGCGATGCATACTCGGGGATCAAGCCGTCGCGAATTCGCAGCACCTCCCTGTCGACGGTGATCGACTCCACGGCGCGATGGGCCCGTTGAAGGATGGTTCCGCCCGGCGTCTCATACACGCCGCGCGACTTCATCCCGACGAATCGGTTCTCCACGATGTCAACGCGGCCAACGCCATGCTTCGAGCCGATCTCGTTGAGTCGCTCGATGAGTGTAGCCGGGGACAGGCGCTCGCCGTCGACGCTAACCGGATCACCCTTCTCGTATCCGATCACGACGTACTGCGGTGTGTCGGGGGCGTCCTGAGGGTCCGTCGTCCAACGGAACATGTCTTTGAGCGGCTCGTTCCAGGTGTCCTCGAGAACACCGCCCTCGTAGCTGATGTGAAACAGGTTGGCGTCCATGGAGTATGGCTTCTCCGCGGTGACGTCGATCGGAATCTTCCGCTTCTTGCAGTATTCGATGCAGTCGGTCCGCGACCGCAAGGACCACGTCCGCCACGGAGCGATGACCTGAATGCGCGGGTCGATGGCCATGGCGGTGACCTCGAAGCGAACCTGGTCGTTGCCCTTGCCCGTCGCCCCGT
>CAZHPJ010000214.1:0-5626 GCA_964534585.1 uncultured Sandaracinaceae bacterium
CTATGGCCTCTTCGACACGCAGACCGACCTTGCGCTCAGTGCCGAGAAAGCCGTACGAGAGCAAATCCGGGCCTTAGGAGAAAATATTCGGTAATAGGGGCGCGCGCTCGGCGAGCTGACCGGCGAAATCAAGGTCGAGCTCGCCCGGGCGCCTGCGCCAACGCCCACGGCGAAGCCGGCCGAAGCGGGAAAGGCTCCCCCCGCTCCCCCCATTCCAATACCGGTGCCAATGCCGATGCCCACGGCACAGGCCCCGCACCAGGAGCAGGAGAGCTCTTCCACCATGACCGCCGCGCAGCTCGAGGCGCGCACGGTGCTCGAGGAAGCCGAGAGGGAAGTCCAACTCGCAAAGTTCGCACTTTCCAAGTTCGTCAAACGCAAGCGTGCGCTCGAGGAACAGATCGACTTCGAGGAGGGCCTCGCGAAGACCGACGCCAAAGAGCTCGAGAACTTGAAGCGCGCACTCGAGGTGTTCGCTGCCCGCCTGGAGGAGTATCGCGAGAGCGAAGCGCCAGCGGAAAAGATTCAGCGCCTAGAGCGCGGGACCCGGACCATTGCCCGCACGATCGAGGAATCCCAGGAGAGCGGGGAGGCGCGCGCCGCATACATCAAGTCGCTACACGAGCGGCTGGCACAGCTCGACGAAGAGCAACTGAGTGTCACGGCGAACGTCGACAACAAGGAGCAAGAGGCCGAGGAAGCGCGCCGGCGCATCGTTTGGCTCGAGAGCCCGATTCACCCGCAGAACGTCATGCACTGGGCCGAGGACCGCGGACCGCGCATACTACTGGTCATAGTCGCAGCTCTCTTGCTGCTCCTGTTCGTGCGGGTTAGTGCCCGGGGAATCGCGCGGGCGTTGGTTGGCACACGCCGCGGTGCTCGGGGTGTCGGCACGGGGCGCGCCGACACGCTCGCCTTCAGCTTCCGAAGCGCGTCTCGCGTCATCATCGTAGTGTTGGCGGTGATGCTCGTCCTGCAGGAAGCCGGCGTCGACATCACCACGGTGCTCGGCGGCGCGGCGATCCTCGGCGTGGCGATCGCCTTTGGCGCGCAGGACATGATGAAAGACTATTTCTCGGGGTTCTTGATCCTGCTCGAGGACCAATACCAGCTCGGGGACCTGATCACGATTAGCGGCATCACGGGCACGGTCGAGTCTGTCAATATGCGTGTGACGGTCTTGCGCGACCTCGAAGGACGCGTGCACTTCGTGCCCAATGGCGGAATCGACCGTGTCACCAACCGCACCTACGGCTGGGGCCGTCCGGTCTTCGAGGTTCCCGTCGGGTACAGCGAAGACGTCGACAGGGTGATGGCGACCCTGGTCGAGATCGCCAAGGAGCTCAGTCAGGATCCCGACTGGCAGGGCTCGATCATCGGGAACCCCGACATGCTCGGCGTCGATAAATTCACCGACTACGGGGTGGTGATCAAGTTCATGGTGAAGACCCAGCCCGACAAACTTTTCGCGGTGCGCCGAGAGATGCTGCGACGCATCACCAAGCGATTCAATGAGCTGGGGATTCAGATCACGGTGCCACAGCGGATGTTGCTGCGCGGCAACGACGACACGCAGGTGTGAACGGCCCGATCACTGAGGCGTTCGAAAGATGATTGTCCCGACGTCGGGGCCAAGCAGCGCAAGTGGGAACACGCCGTAGACCTGGAGCTCTCCTTGGAGCCGCACCTTGCGGGTGTAGCCGGCAGGCGAGGTAGCGAGGGCCTCCGCGCGCGCGACGGGGTCTCGAACCAAGGCATCGACCTCTGGGGGGGTGTCCCAATGGAAGAGCCGCTTTCCCTTGTAGAGGTACACCCAGACGGCAGCCCCTTCTTTCTGTTCGACGCGGAACTGGCGGCTCAGGCGCTGGGCCAGGCGAGACAGGGGGATGCCCGCCAAGACGGCGCCGACCACCTGGTCCCCATGGAAAGACGGCGCTGCAAACAGGATCGACCAGGACGACGGCGCCTTGGGATCGTTGGCGTAGAACTCCCCGAGGCCAGTGGCAGGGGTTCCGTCGAGGGCCTGGCGAACCACTGCGAAGCGCGTTTTGAAGTCCTGCCCTTTCATCCGATCGGCTTCTCGGTCGCGCGCAATGACCAGGCCGTCGACGCCGATGGCCGCTAGAAAGGACATGGGAGACACGACGAATTCATCAATACCTTTCTTGGGTTGCTGAAGAATTCTCAGGGCAGCTCGCACTTGTGCCTCCTGCACGGCTGGGTCGCTGAGCGCGAAGCCCGGGGCGAGCTTCCGCGCCGCCTTCACGACGCCGGCCTGGTGGTGCTCGAGGTCCTCCTGGACCAGCACCTGGACCCGCGGGAGGTCGACATCACGAAGCTGATGCTGCGTTCGCTCGACCGCAGCGTTGTCCTCGCAGCCGGCGAGCGCGGCCACGGCAAATAGAAGGATCCCCCAGCGCATAGGAGCAGTGTAGCAGCGGCCGCTTATCCCCCCGAGCAGAAGTGCTCGTAGTCGATGTAGTCGGTAATAGTCGGGTGATCGCCGCAGACCGGGCAGTCCTTGTTCCGGCGGAGCTTGAAGGTACGGAACTGCATCTGCAGCGAATCGTACTGCAGAAGCCGCCCTACCAGGGGGTCGCCGCGCTCAAGGAGGATCTTGACGGCCTCGGTGGCCTGGAGCGTACCGATGGCGCCGGGAAGGACGCCGAGAACGCCGGCCTCGGCGCACGACGGCGCGAGATGCGGCGGCGGCGGCTCCGGATACAAGCAGCGGTAGCATGGCCCGTGACGCGGCCAGAACGTCGTCACCTGGCCATCGAAGCGGAAGATCGAACCGTGCACGACGGGAATGTCTTTCCACACGCTCGCGTCGTTGACGAGGTATCGGGTTGCGAAATTGTCGAGACCGTCGACGATGACGTCCCAATCTTGATCGAAGATACGATCGACGTTTTGACGAGTGAGGCGCTCGTTGAACGCGATGACGTTCACGTCGGGATTGAGGTTCTCGATCGTGCGCTTGCCGCTTTCGACCTTCGACATGCCCACGCGGTCGAGACCGTGCAACACCTGACGCTGTAGGTTCGACTCGTCGACCGTGTCGCCATCGACGAGACCGATCGTGCCCACGCCTGCAGCCGCAAGATATAGGGCAGCAGGTGATCCGAGCCCGCCTGCACCAAGCAACAAAACGCGCCCTTGCAGCAACTTCGCTTGACCCTGCTCGCCGACCTCAGGCAACAGCAGGTGCCGCGAGTAGCGGGTCAGCTGTGCATCGGTGAATGCAAAGGGCTGCGTCGTCGCGAAGCCTTGATCCTTCCACTGATTGTACCCGGGGTTCGCCGACTCGACGTTCTGGTAGCCGAGATCCAGAAGGACCTTGGCAGCAAACGCCGAACGGATACCCCCCGCACAGATCGTGACGATCGTCGCGTCCTTGTCTGGCAGCCTCGAACCCGATTGCATCTCGAGAAAGCCTCGTGGAATGTGAAGGGCGCCCGGAATGTGCCCTTGCCGCCACTCATCTTTTTCGCGAACATCGACGAGGATCAGGTCCTCGCCCGCATCTAGCCGGTCCTTCAAGTCCTCGAGAGACACCTGCCGAATGGCGGCCTTCACCTCTTGGAGCAGGTCAGCGTATGTCTTTGCCATGCCCGCCACTATGTAACTTCGGGCTGTTTCGTCAAGGCTAACGGGCTCTTAGCTCATGCGTCTTGGTTTTCGCATCGGTTTTGTCGGGTATTTCCCGCGGAACGGGAAAAGCTAGGCTGCCGGCCGGAGGATCCCCTGGTCGAGCGCGTACCCCCCAAGTGCCCTCTTGAGCCGTTTTCGGCCGCGGTGAAGGCGAGACATGACGGTGCCAACGGGACATGCGAGCTGGTCTGCCGCGTCCTGATACGAGAGGTCGCGAAGGTCGACGAGCTCGACGGCCTCTCGAAACTCGGGCCGGAGCGCGCCTAGAGCAGCAACCACTTCATCGCCAAATCCATCGTGCGGGGCGCGGACGCTCACATCGCTCAAGCTCCGTAGCTGGTCGAGCGCCTCCCTCTCTCGCTTCTTCTTTCGATAGTGGTTGATGTAGGTGTTGAAAAGAATGCGTCGCGTCCATGCGCGTGCGTTGGTGCCGGGGCGGAAGCTGGCGCGCGATTGCCAGGCGCGAGCCAGGGTCTCTTGAACGAGGTCGTCGGCCAGAGCGGCGCTGCGGGACAGCCGAAGGGCGGTTCGGGACAGCTCGGGCACACAGGGCAGGATCTCTTCGTTGTACTGTTGTTGGTTCTGCATCGAGATAGTCTCCACCCCGACCTCATTGCAACGGCGATGCCACTCCAAAAACCCAAGCATTTCGTGTGAAGCACGTACGTCCGGGCGTCACCTTGTCCCCCCGGTGACACGGTGTCGTGTCAACCTGTCGCCCGGACGGCTGCTCAATGCCCGAGCAGGCTAGCCAGTACGGCGGGCACGGCATCTGCAACTTCGGATGCGATCAGACCGCGGTCGCCGACCGACGCCGCTGCCCCGGCGAGGGCGTGCAGGAGCGCTCCAGCGATCGCCGCATCGATGGGCGCAAGGCTCAGCATGAGCGCCCCGATCACCCCGCTCAGCACGTCGCCCGTCCCCGCAACGCCGAGCGCTGGCGTGCCCTCCGCACACACACGAAGCTCGCCCGGTCCGGCAACGATGCTGCGGGCGCCCTTCAAGATCACGACCTGCCCCGACTTCTGCGCGAGCGCGGCCGCCGCCGCGTAGCGGTCGGCTTGAACGTCGGCGGTCGATTGGCCCAGTAAGCGCGAGGCTTCACCAGGATGCGGTGTCAGAATCCGCGGCGCGGCCGCGCTCATCAGCGACGAGAGACCGTCCTCCGCGACGTTGGTAAGACCATCGGCGTCGATCACGGTAGGGACCGGTGCATGCAGCGCGAAGGCAAGCGCCCACGCTCGTCCGAGCTCGTCCAGCCCCATTCCCGGCCCGAGCACGACCGCGCGCTTTCCTTCGCAGAGCGAGTGCACGGCGGCCTGGTCGACGCGATCGGGAAGCGCGGCCGTCATCAGCTCGATCACCTTCTCTTCGAGCGCAGCTCGCGCGTCAGCGCGCGCGCCAATCGTCACGAGCCCCGCGCCGGCGCGAAATGCCGCGCGGCCGGCAAGGACCGCAGCGCCCGTCTTGCCCGGCGCGCCACCGATGACCAGCAAGTGACCGTTGGTCCCTTTGTGTGCGTCAGCCGCACGCGGCGCGATCAGCGCACCGAGGTCGTCTCCTGTCCATAGACTCGCAGCAGGTGAGCCTCCGACGGGGATGCCAATGTCGGCCACCCGTACCTCACCCGCATGCTCCGCGCCGGGATACTGATGCAGGCCGCGTTTTTGACCGGCAAACGTGACGGTCAACGCAGCGTGCGGCGCGACTCCGAAGATCGCGCCCGTATCCGCGTCGAGCCCGCTGGGAAGATCCAGCGCCACCAGGGGCGCAGACGCCGCGTCCATGGCGATGATCGCGTCTGCGTAGCCACCCGTGATCGGCCGATCGAGGCCCGTCCCGAAGAGCCCATCGACGATGAGCGTCGCGTTCGCGAGGTGCTCGCTGATCGACTGGGCGTCATCCGCAGCAACCTCGACGGTCTCGACACCGAGCTTGCCGAGCAGCGCCCAGTTGGCTTGCGCATCACCGC
>CAZHPJ010000215.1:0-5592 GCA_964534585.1 uncultured Sandaracinaceae bacterium
CGCATTCATCAGGAACTTGGTCATGAAAATGACCAGGATCGCGCGCATGCCGTAGTAGCTGTACCGCTCCGCCGCCTCGTTCCCGACGATGTAAGGGATCCCCGGAGGCATCCCCGCGTTCGGGGCCGGTGCGGTGCGGTAGCGAGCCTCGGAAGCCATGGATGCGATCCTAGCGGATTCTTTCTGTATCAGCGGCTTTTCGGGGCTTCTGTTGGGATCGGTTTTCTCTGGTTTTTTTACCTCGCTGGTACTACGGGCAAGACTAATCGGGAGATTGGGGGCTTCGGCTCGCGACGAGGATGTGAATGGAGGACGGCGTGGAAAAAAGCGATGACCTAAGAGTATTTAACCGAGGTTGGGTCGCCACGCTGCTGGCAATGGTCGTGAGCGTGCTCGGGGCTGCTTCTGGCGCTTCGGCGCAGCAGGTGTCTACGAAGATCGATTTGAACCAGTTCAGGCCGGCCGAGTTGGCCACGGACGGTTTCGCGACCAGTACCGCGGACGGGCAAGGCCACAAGCGCTTCGGGATCATGGTCTACATGGACTACAGCGATGACGCGCTGGTCTTCCAGGACCTGGCCACCGGCGACAGCGCCTCCGTCGTTCACCGGCAGCTTACCGGTCACCTCAACTGGAACTTGGGTTTGTGGGATCGCCTCGTCATTTACATGGACATCCCCTACCACATCATCATCGATGAGGGGCAGGGAGCAGGAGCCGCGCTGCCCGGAGGTCCCGGGGGTCCGTTTGGTGGTCTGCTTCCCAACGGTGGCAACCTGGGTGACGTGTACTTGGGTGCACGAGGCAACCTGTACGGCACGCGGGAAGACGCGTTCCAGATCGCGTTGCAGGCGACCATGACCGTCAACACCGCGTCGCTTTCCAACGATCAGCAGCGATATGCCGGTCAGATCGACAAGTCACCCTATCTCGGCGGCTGGTTCGAGCTCTTGATGACCTTCAACGCGGGGGACGTGGTTCGCATTCCGATTCAGGCTGGCTATAAGCTCGGCACGCAGGGCCAACAGGTCACCAACGATCTCTTCGTCGGCAACGAGTTCACGTTTGGCGGCGGGCTGTTGTTGATGATCGCCCAAGACCGATTCATGCTCTCAGCCGAAGCCTTTGGCCGGACCGCTGCGAATAGCACCGAGCAATTCTGGACCCGTGAAACAACCCCAGTCGAGGTGCTCGGTGGTTTCAAGTATCTGCATCCAAAGGGTTTCGTGATCGGTGTGTCGGGTAGCGCGGGCGTTGCGGCTGGTTACGGCGCGCCCGATTGGCGTGGCGTCGGCATGATCGGTTTCACGATGCCAGAGCCGGAGCCGAAGGTACTGGATGCCGACGGCGACGGCTTCCTCGATGTCGATGACGAGTGTCCGAACGAGCCGGAGGATTTCGACGGCTTCGAGGACCAGGATGGTTGTCCCGATCTGGATAACGACAGCGACGGCATCCTCGACGTCAACGATGGTTGCCCGAATGACCCCGAAGACATCGACGGCTTCGAGGACGAAGACGGTTGCCCGGATCCGGACAACGATGGCGACGGCATCCTCGATGTCGATGACCAGTGTCCGAACGAGCCCGGCCCGCCGGAGAACAATGGCTGTCCCGACCCTGATCGCGACGGCGACGGCGTTCCCGACCGCGTCGACAACTGCCCGGACGAGCCAGGCACCGTCGAGAACCATGGCTGTCAGGAGGCTCAGCTGGTCGTGATTGGCCTGGGCCAGCTCGAGATCCTCGAGAAGGTCTACTTCAGGACCGGAAGCCACAAGCTCCAGAAGCGTTCCTGGGCGCTGCTCGACAACGTGGCGCAGGTCATGAACGCGCACCCAGAGATCGAGCTCATTCGAGTCGAGGGCCACAGTGACTCGACGGGTAGCCTCAAATTCAACATGAGGCTGTCCAGCAGGCGCGCAGACACCGTGGTCCGCTACCTCGTCGGTAGGGGCAAGGTCGCGAGAGAGCGTTTGATCTCCGAGGGCTTCGGTCCCACCAGGCCGCTCGTTCCCGACGCGAAGACCAAGGAAGAGCTCGCGCAAAACCGACGCGTCGAGTTCTACATGGTCGACAAGGGCCCCGAAGAGGGCGCGGCTGAGGACGGGGACGCCGCTCAGTAGTCACAGCTAGCGCCCAGCCGGGCGCACCCACAGCTCAGCGGGTTTCAGGTTTCGGTCTGAGGCCCGCTTTGCATTGGGCAGGTCGACCCCTAGCTCGCGATGCGCACGGGCCAGTGTTGGTCTTCGACGCTGAGGCTCAAGTGAGCGAGGAATTGGCGGGCCTGGCGTATCGTGATTCGGTCGCGCGGATCGCGTCGGAGGCAACGGGTGATCAACGCGCCGAGATCTCGGGTCTCAGGGCGGTCGAGCAGCACTCGCACGGCCCTCGGGTCTCCGTCGTGCGTGCGATGCTGCGTGATCATCGCAGCCTCGCCGTTGCCATCGAACAAGGTCTCCCCCGTGTACGCTTCGAAGACCAAGCAGCCGAAGGCGTAGACGTCTGCAGGAATGGGTTGAGACGTGTTCCCGGCTTCCCAAATCTCGGGTGCCCCGTAGTTCGCGGTACCGCACCCGGGTCGCAAGTGTCGACCGGCGAGGCCGAAATCGACGAGCACGGGCGTGGGCGGTTGCCCCACTCCGGTGATCGCATCTGCGTTGCACACGATGATGTTGGAGGGCTTGACGTCCAGGTGAGCAACGCCGACTTGGTGCATCGCGTCGAGGCCGGCGCCTACGCCGAGCAGCAGATCTCTCGCGCGTCCGAGCGAGAGGTCGCCCATCTCCAGCATATGCTCGAGGCTCGGCCCCTCTACCAACTCCATGACCAAGATCGGCTTGGGGCGGACTCCGGCGTCGAACGTGACGAAGCGCGCGATGTTGGGATGCTCCGGTAGCGCGAGCAGCGCGCCGGCTTCTTCGCGGAACAGACGCAGGAACTCTTCCTCTGAAAGCGTGCGCGCCGCGGCCGCAGAGTAGTCGGGGACCTTCAACGCAAAGAGCGGTGCCGTTTCGTCTTGACGTTCTTCTGCGCGGCGTGCGACGAAGACGGAACCGACGGCCCCCGTGTCGATGGTTCGCACGAGAAAGAATCCACCTACGATTCGGCTGGGCGGTGCCCACGCCGGCAAGGGTGCGTCGACGTCGAGCTCCATGGGCGCCAAGCTCGGCGCACGCCTCGGGCCGTCCAAGGGAATCGAGCACAGGTGCTCGAGCACCACGTATGTGAGCTCCGCGAATGCACCAGGTAGATCGCGGTCGACTGCATGGACGGCCGCGGTGAACGCTTGATCGATCTCGGAGACCGAGGCGTGAAGGGCACGTTCGACCTGGAGCCCCATAGCCCAAATTGCGGCCGCTGATGTGGGAGACTCGTCGCCCGCGGAAGCGTCCAATCGCCGCCGAGAGCCGCTGACCAGTTGGGCCATGGTCGACACGCCGCGTTCCAGGGTGGCCAGCGGCGTGCCCGAAGAACGCTCCGCGACTTCGGTGAGCGAGCTCGACGCGCCGACTGCACGGAGCCCTCGCGAGAGAAGCGACAGTGCTTGGCGGAGCGCTTCGATCCGAGCGGAGCGCGCGACGGGTAACTCGTTGCCAACCGCTTGCAGAGCGTCGGTCGCGGCCACCAATCCATGGCCGTCCCGCCGCGCCGTGCGGGTGGCTTGGTGAAGCTTGGCGTACGCTCGGAGTGCGCTTTCGATCTCGGGAACCATCGAGGCTTCGGCCATCGTTTGGAGATCGTCGAGGTGAGGGACGTGCCCCGCGGCAGCAAACACGATATCCGAGACGTCGGCGATTTCCTCGCGTACCAAGGCGTCGCAGGTGCGGGCGGTGGCGGCGCACAGCGTGCGACGGAGGGAGCTCTCGGGATCGTGCTGAACTCGATTGAGCAGCACCCTCTGAGTCAGCAGCCGCCGTTGACGGACGAGGTCCTTACGTGGATCCACGTGCGGCCCGTCCGCATCGATGAGATGTAGCATCGTCCGAAGCTGACGCAGACGTGTCGTGAACTGGGGGACCTGGCTTCCCTCCTGCAGTGGGTCGCCTTCTCGGATCACGAGCCAGTTGGTGACCCGCTGAAAAAGGTCTCCGAGCCGCTCGTCGTGTGCGCCATCTGCGTCGTCGTCCTCGCCGACGAGCAACAGGTCGTTCAAGGTCGATGTCTCGAAGAGAGCCGAGTCCAGCTCTCGAAGCGCGAGAAACGTCGGGACGTTGGTTTCGGGGTCGCCTTGCACGGGCTGCTCGAGGAGCTCGGCCTTGCGAGCTGCAGCGTCTAGGATCGGCTGGGCTTTGCGCGCCGCTTCGTACGCGCCTTGGCTCGCGAAGGTCTCGAGTGCGTCCGATATCATATCGCGGAGCGCCGGTTCGCCTCGCGTTCGAGCCCCGCTGAGCTCCTCGGCGAGGGCCCTCATGAGCGCGTCACGCCCGACGTCCTCATGGCCGCCCTGCGCGATAGCCTTGCGCAGATGGGCCTCGGCCTTTTTCGTGGCTTCTTCTGCAAAGCCGGGTCGGACTCGTTCGCGCCGCAGCTCCACCAAGGCCTCTGCCGTGTCGAGGCCACCGACGCGCATCAGCTGTTCGAGCAAGGACTCGACGGCTAGCGGGTGGCTTTGTGCTGCGCGTGGGAGCCCGGTGATCATCGCGGCCGCGATGCCGTGGTCCTGTTGAAAGACGAGCGATTCTAGGAGCTCGCGGCATGCTCGGAGGCCTTCTTCGGGTTCGACCGCGATACTCGCTGAAAGCGAGGCCGCCGCGCGTCGCCACTCGGTCATGGTGAATTCTGGGTCGAGGTGCCGTTCGATCTCTTCCCGGAAAACCGGCATGGACGAGGCGAGCAGGCCCCTTGCGGACGCGACGTGTCGCCAGACCAGGCTTTCGCGATCTGCCAGCAGGCGGTCCCAGGCCTCGCGAACACCATGCGTGCAGAAGACGCGGACACCCGTATCGTCACCCTCGGCAGCGCGCCGGGCCGCTTCACGGGCTGCGCGTTCCAGCAATCGGGCGGCCAGGCGCCGGG
Organism: uncultured Sandaracinaceae bacterium; assembly: GCA_964534585.1. Lineage (GTDB taxonomy): Bacteria > Myxococcota_A > Polyangia > Polyangiales > Houyiibacteriaceae > SG8-38. Next base: position 5,020 of record CAZHPJ010000215.1, read on the forward strand.
AGGGAAGCGAGCCGGTCGCTGGCGTGAGAAGCCAATCGCGGCTCGAGTCTTGTCGGGAGATCAATGCGAGGGCGAGGGCATCGACGTTGTTGACCGTACCGATCGGCAAGCTCAACGCGAGCGCGACGCGTGCGCGTATCGATCGGCCGCTCAGACCGCGCTGCGAACCGAGCGCTAGCTGGGTGGCTACTGAGACGAACGTTGCGGCGTCGCCTTTGCGGAGACGCTGAAGGACCATCCGTCCGAGCTGGCGTTTGATCGGGCTCGACGGCAGCGCTGCGGCTACCTCGTAGAGCGCCGCGGCGGCTGCTGGCCCCGAAAGCCAGTCGAGCTCGTCGACGAGGCCTTCCTCGACCGCGACCTCCAGACTATGCAGAAGTGCGTCGGGGTCGAGCCCCTCGAGCGGGACGGGCCGGCGCTCGTTGACCACCGCACGCGCGAGCGTCGCCATGCCCTGACGCCATGCTGCCTCCCGCTGCTCGGAGGAGGCCAGTCGGTGCAAGCCTGTCAGGCCTTCGAGGCGTTCCCGAGTCGCAGCGCGCATCCTCTCAGATTCTAGCCTGCCGATCGGCT
>CAZHPJ010000216.1:0-5564 GCA_964534585.1 uncultured Sandaracinaceae bacterium
ATCTGAAGCCGGTGATCATCCGCTAGCCCTGAGACCCGGGGCTCACGGGCACGAACGAAACGTGTTTCGTGGGAAAGTGGGCCCTTCATCCCCACCCCGCCGCCCCCACGCGAGCGCCTGCGTTGCACCGGCCGCCTGTTGGGCCTAGTTGTTGACCCGTCATGGGGCTTTTCAATGTGTTCAAAGGCGGCGGTAGCGGGCTCAACAAGCACGTCACGCGCGTAGCGAATAGGCGCGCGCAGAAGCACGAGCGATGGGAGTCGATTCAGGTGCTCGCGAAGGATGGTTCGGAGGAGGCAATCCGCGCGCTGCTGACCCGATTCACCATTCGCGTGGACCCGAGCATCACCGATGAAGAAGAAAAGAGCGCGGCGTTTCACGGCATCGTGCAAAACGGTGAGGCCGCCCTCGGGCCCGTGCGCGATTTTCTCGAGTCATCCGATACCCTGGCTTGGCCGTTCAAGATCCTGAAGGAGCTCCAAAGCGAAGAGGAGGTCACCACGACCCTGCTCGAGCTGCTCTCCAAGATGGACACCGAGTACGAGCGCGATCCGCAGAAGAAGATCGACATCATCGCCAGCTTCGAGGAGCGCAAGGACCCTCGCATCGTCGAAGCCGTGACGCGTTTCTTGGAAGACATGAACGAGACGGTCCGCTTTCACGCGGTCGGTGCCATCCTCGCCCAGGACGAACCCGACGCCGCGTTGGAAGCAATGACCAAGGCGTTGTTGGCAGAAGAAAGCGTGCGCGTGAGAATGCGCATGCTCGATGGCTACATCCGGCAAGGCTGGACCCTCGGCGACGCGAAAGACGAGGCGTCGAAGAAGATGCCAGGCGGCTACTCGCTCGGCAAAAAGGGCGAGGTTCGGAAGAGGTAGCGGCTCACGATCAGTTCGTCGTCTTGATCTTTGGCGGCAGTATGAAGATCAGACCGACGGTGAACATGTTGTTGAACTGCTTCTGGCGGTCGTTGCTGTCGATCAGGCCGTCGTTGTTGTTGTCGGTGCCGCTCGTGTTGTACTTGAACGGGATACCCCGCCACCGGAGCGAGACGCCCAGGAAGTCCCGGAAGAAGGCACTGAAGGCGACGCCGAAGGAAGGTGCGATAGCCGTGCGTTTGGAGCGCGCACTTTGGCTTGCCACGCATCCCGAATCCATCGGGTTCCCGTCGATTTCGCAGAAGGTGACGTCACCAGGAGATGGCCGGCCGACGGCGTTCGCTCGTTCTTCAACCCCGACGAACGCCGCGCCGACGAAGAAGTCCAGGTCCGCGTCGAAGAAGACTTTTTGGAACATCGCGAGCTTGCCGCGGAACGGCACGAAGTGAACCTCCACGCCAGACCACCAGTTCACCCGGCCGACCTGTTCGGAGAACCCTTCCCGGGTTGGCAAATCCAAACGGTTGGCATTCGTGGTGACGCCCTTGGCCTGGACTTCCTTGGTCAAATTGGTGTCGAGCTGGCCGACCGAGTAACCGCCCCATCCGCCGATGCCGAGCCAATCGAGGAAGTGGAATCGCACTTCACCACCCACGATCAATGAGCGGGAGTATTCGTCGCCGATCGTAAAAGCAAAGAACGGCTCGAGGTGCAGGCGCATGTCTCGCCACAGGCGGAGCTTCTTGACCGCGGGCGCCCCTGCAAGTGGTCCGCTCACCTGGACTTCCTGAGCGCTCGCCGAGCTCGCGTTGCGGTGCAATCCGTTGCCCAACAGCAGACACGATGCCAAGGCAGCTACGAGGGTGGTTCGCAAGAGCGTCTGTTTTGCGAGCATCATCATTTCGGTAGCCGGTATTCCCTCTTCGGGAAGAAGAGCGTGAAGCCAAGCTGCATCGAGGTGTTGGCGACGAAGGTCGAGCCGGACTGGAGCCAGGTCGACGAATCGTTGGGATTGCCCGGGTCTACCTCGACGTTTTCGAACTGGTCGGGCCACATGTAGGCGCGGAATTCCGTGAAGAACGTGAGATACCGCGTCAGGAAGATGCGCAGGCCGACGCCTACGTTGAACGCGACGTTGGTCCCCCAACCGAAGCTGCGACGCGCCGGATCGAATACCGGGATCGGTTGGGTGCGCATGAAGCCCACACCACCGACGAGATATGCGTCCCACTGGAAGATCTTCTTTCTGACCTTGAACTTCCCGTAGAAGGGGACGTAGGTGAAGTTTACCCACAGCCCCATCTGCCAGTCGTTGATCGGAACGCCGAGTCGAAACTGATTTTGGATCCGCGGGATGATGCTCGTACCGCGGTCGAGCGGGTTGGTCCCCCAGTCGTACCAAATGAAGTTGAGCCCGAGCGCTAGGACGTTGGTGAACCAGTAGTTGGCCGCCAAGCCCAGTCCGTAGTGCTTTAGGTAGGGGTCATTCAATGTGAACGCTACCGAAGGCGCAAGCTCGAACCGCTTCAAGCGAAGTGCGTAGATCTGCTGGACGGCATAGATCTCTTCGGCGATCTCCTCATGTTGAGGCATGGGTTCGACCGGACCGCCGTCGGCATCGTCGCCTGCGGCCAGCTCTTCGATGAGGTCGCCTTGGCTCTCTGGCTGCTTAGCCGGCGCGGATTCCTCTTCCTCGACCTCGTCGAGGGAGAACTCCATCTGGGCCTGGACCGCCGTCGGAAACGCCGTCAGAAGCGCCGCCATCAGTAGCGCAATCCCCCCGAAATCTCGCATCGGCCTTTGGCCTTCCCCCCCTGAGCACCGCAGTCCCCCACCGCGGCAACTCGCTGAAATCACGTAGCAAGTGTCCGTTTCCACTCGGACGACAAGACTATACCATGGCGAATATCGCACTACCAAATCCGGGTGCGATTTTCGGCGAAATTCAGCGTAGTGGCGCAGGGTTAGCTGGTGCTAGCTGCTTCAGCGCTAGGCTCGGCGGCCTCCGGGGACTCAAACAGAGCCTGCAGGAACGCTTCGGTGCCAAACGGCTTCAGATCTTCGACTTTCTCGCCAACCCCGATGAACTCGATCGGGACCTGGTGCTGGTCGACGATCCCGAGGATCACGCCGCCCTTGGCGGTGCCATCGAGCTTGGTGAGGACGATGCCGCTGAGCGGAAGCGCGTCCTTGAAGAGCTGGGTCTGCTGAATCGCGTTCTGTCCCGTGGTTGCGTCGAGTACGAGCAAGACCTGGTCGGCCGGGCGGCCCAGCGCCTTTTCGATCGTGCGCCCGAGCTTCTTGAGCTCGTCCATCAGCGGCACCTTCGTGTGAAGACGCCCCGCGGTGTCAGCGATTACGATGTCGATGCCGGTGTCCTTGGCTTTTTCGATCGCGTCGAAAATCACAGAGCCTGGATCGGCGCGGTCCTTGCCCCGCACGACCTCGCAGCCGACGCGTCGGCCCCATACCTCGAGTTGCGTGACCGCCGCTGCGCGGAAGGTGTCGCCCGCAGCCAACAGCAAGGTCTTGCCCTGTTGTTCGAAGCGACTCGCCAGTTTGCCGATGGTTGTGGTCTTGCCGACGCCGTTCACGCCAACGACCAAGATGACCGTCGGCTTCTGCCCGATCACGAGTCCCTGGCCGCTCGACGCGAGGATGCTTCTTGCCTCTTCACGAATGGCTTTCCAAGCATCGTCCGCGCACGAGAGATGGCCGCCATCCATCTGGGAGCGAAGAGCTTCGAGGACGCGTGCGGTGGTGTGCACGCCGACGTCTGCGGTGATCAGCACTTCCTCCACTTCATCGAGGATCGCGGTGTCGAGCTCACGGTCACGTCGAAACACCCCGGCGAGGCGAGAAATTAGATTGCCGCGGGTCGACTTGAGCCCGCTCCGAAACGCTCCGAGATCGGCGGGCGGAGCCGGCGGGGGGGTGACCCTCGCTTCTGGGGCTGGCGCCTCTGGCGGGGGCGGCACCAGGTCTTCGATCTGGATCGGCTGTGTCGAGTCGGACTCGGCTTCGAGAGCCGCTTCGACGCTGAGCTTCGGGCGCTCTTCGCTGAGGGCTTCGGGTGGCGGCGGCGGCGGAGCCTGCGGGAGCTCCTGTTTCTTCCTGCCGCGGACTAGGCCGATGATGATGCCGAGCACTATCAACGCGGCCACTGCCGCGATCGCCGCAAGCGTGGTTGGGTTATTTAAGTCTAGTGACTCCATTCGACCTCTAGTATCCCCCGATGGCCGTTGGGACCGCCGCAATATAGAGAGGCGAGCACGGGGCAGTCAACGCGGCTGCTGCTGCCGAATGGTTTGCGGTCGTAGGTCGCCACCTGTGATACTGAAATCGCAGGGGAAGGGCAGGATTTATTGAGGGGGCACATCGGCCGATGGCATGGGTGGCGACCGATGGTCGTCATCGTGCTCCTGTTCGCGACTACGGCGCAAGCCGACGGGCGTGAGGACTACCTGTTGCGTTTGCTTCGCAATTCGGGAGCATTTCGCGTTCGGGCGCAAGCTGCGCTGTCGCTCGGGCAGTTGGAATCGACCCGCAAGTCCGTCGCCGGGCTCGAGCGCGCGGTTCGAGACAAACATCCCGCGGTACGCGTGTCGGCGATTTCCTCGCTGCGGCGCTTGGGCGCGAAGGAGTCGCTTCCGGTGGTAGAGAAGGCGGCAAGAGATCCCAACAAGGCCGTGCGCCGGACCGCCGTCGATGCGGCCGCGGTGTTGAGCGCCATTGGTGAGCGAGAGCGAGGGCCGGGCAAGACCGAGTACTTACTCGCGGTCGGCATGCCGGGCGCCAAGGCGGAACGGGTTTCTCGGCAGATGCTGTTCGACGCCCGGATCTTCTTGTCGGAGCAGTTGCTCGCGCTCAACGGGGTCGAGCTCGCCCCTGACGATTTGACGCCCGCTGATGCCAAGCGGGAGATCGCGCAGCGAAAGCTCCACGGGTACTACCTGGAAAGCTCGATCGTGACCCTCGAGCCCAAGGGCCCTGGGGTGAGAGCGGTCGTTTCGGTCATCGTGCTCTCGTATCCTGGCCGTGACATGCGCGGCATGTTGCGAGGCGCGGCAACGGCGTCCGGCCGCTACAACGCCGCAACCGCAGAGCAAGCAGTTCAAGGCGCCTTCGTGGGCGCACTCCGCAGTCTTCCCACCGTGCTCGGGGCGGCGAAGGCGGAGGGAAGCCTCTGACCGGCGAAGAACGATGGGCGTAGGAAGTGAGAGACACGATGGGTGACAAGAAACAACGACGGATGCGAAACTACCTGATCGATCTGCGTTTCCAGCTGAAGTACACGGGTATGGTGCTGCTCGTCACGGTGTCGGTCGCGAGCGGCCTTGGCTATGTGGCGTACGGCTTGTCGCAAGGCCAGACCGAGGCGCTGACGGCGGCCATCGCCGCCCAGCCCGACCTCGATGCAGACACGGCGAGTTACCTCGAAGAGGGTGCACAACAAGAGGACCGCAAGATTCGCAACGCCATCGTAGCCGGTGTGCTCTTGTTGACGGTGGCGTTGGGCTTCACCGGCATCATCGTGACTCACAGAGTGGTCGGTCCCGCGTACCGAATGAAGCGGCTTTTCGCACATGTTGGCGAGGGCAAGTTCGAGGTCGTGACCGGCATCCGAAAAGGCGACGAGCTTCAGGAGCTGTTTCACTCGTTTGCGGACATGGTGGAGTCGCTGCG
>CAZHPJ010000217.1:0-5548 GCA_964534585.1 uncultured Sandaracinaceae bacterium
TCAGCGGACGCGATGACGCCGCAGGGTACTGTTGCGCGCTCCGCGTTGCCCGCGGCTACACCGGGCGCGATCTCATCGTGAAGTGCATCGGCGGCTATCACGGCGGCGCCGACTACCTACTCGTCAAAGGCGGGAGTGGCTTGGCAACTTTGGGCGAGCCAGACAGCGCCGGAGTGCCCGCCGCGATCGCCGGGACGACGCTAGTCGTGCCTTACAATGACGGCTATGCCCTCGAGAAGATCTTCGCGGAGCGGGGTAGCGAGATAGCGGCAGTGATTTTCGAGCCGGTTGCCGGCAACATGGGGTGCATTCCGCCGGATCCCGTCTGGCTCGCCGCGCTTCGCACCCAGACCCAGAACCACGGCGCCCTGCTGATCTGCGACGAAGTGATGACCGGCTTCCGGGTCGCCTGGGGCGGCGCGCAGGCCCTCTACGACATTCGCCCCGATCTGACCTGTCTCGGCAAGATCATCGGAGGCGGGCTTCCGGTCGGTGCGTACGGCGGAAAGCGTGAAATCATGGAGAAAATCGCGCCTCTGGGGCCGGTCTATCAAGCGGGTACCCTCAGCGGCAATCCACTCGCTGTCGCCGCCGGCCTCGAGACGATCGGGCACCTGCTTCGGCCCGGCGTCTACCAAGACCTCGAAAACAAGGGCGATCAGGTTCAGGCGCTTCTCGAGCAGCATGCCGGTGCCGCCGGCGTCTCTATTGCCGTTCAGCGGGTCGGTTCGATGCTCACCGCGTTCTTCCGCGCCAAGCCCGTCCGCAACTGGGATGAGGCTGCCGACACCGATCGCGAAGCCTTTGCGCAATGGCATGCCGTGCTGCTCGAGAACAGCGTGTACTGGCCTTGCAGCCAGTTCGAGGCGGCGTTCGTCTCGCTCGCTCATGACGCGGATTCCCTGCAGAAGACCGGCCGGGCATTCAAAGCCGCCTTCGCTGCCCTTTGAACGGTGAAAATCGACCAATTTCCCTGCGAGAAATGGTCTTCGACCAAGCTTGACCCTACATACCTCCGTGCTATACGCCGCCCGCTCTTTGGGCGCGGATCCTTGGAACTATAGGGAATCGATGTGCTGGCTATGCTCCTCAACCGTGAACAACGGGAGCAGCTCAGACAGATGGGCAGCTTGTCGACGATTGGCCTCGAGCTCGGCCTTTCGGTCGCACTCGGCTACCTCGGAGGCGAATGGTTAGACGGCAAGCTCGGCACTGAACCTTGGCTCAAATGGATCGGCCTCGGCTTTGGGCTTGCCGCGGGCGCTCGAAGCCTCTACAGGGTCGTCCGTCGTGCGCAGCGGATGATGGAAGAAGAAGACGAATCCCCGTGATCGACCAACTCAAAACGCAGACTCCACGCTACGTCGCAGTTGCAGCGCTCGTGCTCACCGGCCTCGGCTTCGTGCTTGGGGGCGTGAGCGTCGGGATAGGCGCTGCCGTTGGCGGCATCGTGGCGGCGTTGGACGCGTGGGCGATCACTTGGTTGGCTAGCCGCATCATCAGTGGTGCTGGCTTCATCGATCGTGGGTTTGCTGCGGGACTTTTGGGCGCCAAGCTCGTCGTGCTCTTGGCGGTTTGTTGGGCGCTGCTCGCCCGTTGGGGCGTCGACCCGATCGGTTTCTCGGTGGGTCTCGGCGCGCTGGTTCTCGGCATGCTCTACAGCGGGGCCGAGCTTTCTGTTCAAGAGGCTCAGGCGGCCCGGCAGGGCCAGACGGCAGGGGAGAGGTAAGCATGCCGCACGGCGAATCCTGGTTCAGCTTCTTACCGTTCTACGGGTCCCTTCGGCATTGGATGTCCGAGACGTTTGGGCCGAGCTACATGGAACACAACGCCGATCTCAAGGTGCAGCACATCATTGCGTACACCGTCGTCGTGCTCTTCCTAATCGGTGTAGGCATCTACGTCAGCCGGCGCCTCAAGAACATCGAGGACAACATTCTCCCCGAAGGCAAAGTCACCTTCTACGGCTTCATCGAGATGATCGTCGGCACGACCTACAAGATGTCGTCCGATCTCATGGGCCCGAAGCCCGCCAAGTACTTCCTGCCCCTCATCGGCGCCTGCGCGCTCGTGATTTTCTTTTCGAACGCGCTCGGCTTGATTCCAGGGTTCCTACCGCCCACCAACAATCTCAACACCACCTTCGCCATGGCGATGGTGATTTTCGTGACGACGCACTTGTACGGCGTGAAAGAGCACGGCTTCGCCAAGTACTTCTCTCACTTCTTCGGGCCCAAAGTGCCCTGGTGGATAGCCTGGTTCATCAACCCGCTGATGTTTTTCATCGAGATCATCAGCCACATCGTTCGCCCGATCACCCTGGCGATTCGTCTCATGGCCAACATGACTGCTGACCATCTCGTGCTCGGCATCTTCGTCGGATTGTTTGCAGGGCTGGGGCTCAAATTCCTGCCCGTGCCCGTCGTCTTTTACGTCATGGGCTGTCTGGTCATCACCGTCCAGACTTTGGTCTTTTGTTTGCTGTCGGTGATCTACATCACCCTTGCGACTCAACACGAAGAAGAACACTAAGTTTCCCTCTCGGAAGAGAGGCTTGAGGAGGCTCCGGAACATGAAGAAATTGGCTCTTCGACTTGTCAGCTTTGCTGCACCACTCGCTCTCACCGCGACGGCTTTTGCACAGGATGAGGCGATGACAGACGCTGAAGCCACCGCGATCGCAGGCCGTGCGCTTGCCGCAGGTCTGGCCATCGGCATCGCAGCATTTGGCTGCGGCATGGGTCAGGGGCGCGCGGCGGCCGCAGCCCTCGAGGGTATCGCTCGTAACCCGAACGCTTCGGGCAAGATCCTCGTCCCGCTGATTCTCGGCCTGGCGCTCATCGAGTCGCTCGCGATTTACGCGCTCGTCATTGCTTTCCAGGTGCAGCCTTAAGCCGTAGCTCACGTCGGGGCGCGCTGGTTTTGGTGTGCCCTGGCGGGAGACGACTTTAGGCACCATAGTAGGAATGATGACGGACGAGCAGAACGCGACTCCATCCGTGGAATCCGCCCGTAAGGGAGGGATTCCGGGGGCCGTCAAAGCCGGGCTCGTCTTCGTCGTGCTCGTGGGAGCGGCCGGTTGGTTGCTTTCGGGCAGCGACAATCCCTTCGTGTACTCGAAGTTGGTGCATGAGGTGATGAGCGAGCCCGACGCCTTCGAGGGACGCCGGCTGCGGGTCGAAGGTGAGCTGCGAGAGGGGTCGATTCAGTTTCGTGAGGACCCTTGCGAGTGGCGTTTCGTCCTCCAAGAGGAGGGCAAAGAGATGCCCGTGCGCTTCCCCCAGTGTGTGGTGCCAGACACTTTCCGTGACGGAAAAGGGATTCAGGTGACGGTGCAGGGCGAGCTCGGCGGTGACGGTGTATTCCTCGCAAACCAGGTGATTCCACGCTGCCCCTCGAAGTACGAGATGCAGCAGCGTATGGAGGCCGGTGAGGAAATGCCCTACGATCCGAATGCGCCGCTTCCGGGTCAGAGTTAGCTCGGCCTAGAGCTGACCTTCGGCTATCTTGACCTTGCTGACTAAACAACCGTACAGTGCTGCGCATGAGCACAGTGGGGGGGCACACAACTCGCGCAACACGGGCTTTTCGACCTGTTGACAGGCCATGGGCGCGGCCCCGGGGTGTGGCCGAGGTCATAGAGCAGTGGGGGTCCAATGGGACATGGCGGAACGTCACCTGGAGCCACGAGACCGACCCCCGTGAGGCGAACATCGCGCCCATGCCGCCGTCTCTCGCGCCGGGCGTGAAGCGGGCGTTGCATCAACGCGGCATCCACGAGCTCTACAGCCATCAGGCGCGCGCCTTCGAGCTTGCTTCGAAGGGCAAGCACGTGGTCGTAGCGACACCGACCGCGTCGGGGAAGAGCCTTTGCTACAACCTGCCGATCCTCCAGGCACTTGCTTCCGATCCGACAGCAACCGCCCTCTACCTCTTTCCGACCAAAGCGCTGTCTCGCGATCAGGAAGAGGCGCTGCGTGTCCTGATGCGCGAGGCCGAGCTGAGCGTTGGCGCCATCACGTACGATGGCGACACCCCCAACGATGCGCGACGGGCTGCGCGGCAACGTGCCGGGGTTCTGCTCACCAATCCGGATATGCTGCATGCGGGCATCATGCCGCACCACACCGGCTGGGCGCGGCTCTTCTCCAACTTGAAGTATGTCGTCGTCGATGAGTTACACACGTATCGTGGTGTTTTCGGGTCGCACCTCGCCAACGTCATGCGCCGCTTGCAACGCATCGCGCGCTTCCATGGCTCGTCGCCCACGTTCCTGTTCGCGTCCGCGACGATTGGCAATCCGCGTGAGCATGCATCTCGCATCTGCGGCGAGCCGGTCGAGCTCATCGATGAAAGCGGCGCACCCACCGGGCCTCGTCAACTCGTCGTCTATAATCCGCCGGTCATCAATGCAGAGCTCGGCATGCGGCAGAGCTATATCAAGACGGCGGTGCGGCTGACTCAGGACCTGGTGCGCGCCGGAGTTCCGACTCTCGTTTTCGGGAACTCCCGCAGCGGTGTCGAGGTGATGCTCAAGTACCTGCGCGATCGGCTGGCGCGCGACCAGATCGACCCGTCCGCGATTCACGCGTATCGAGGTGGCTATCTGCCGCAGACCCGCCGGCGCATCGAAGCGGCGCTTCGAGAAGGCGAGATCCGTTGTGTCGTCGCCACTAATGCTCTCGAGCTCGGTATCGACATCGGGGCGCTCGATGCGGTCGTCTGTGCCGGGTATCCGGGGACGATGGCCGGGCTTTGGCAACGATTTGGCCGGGCAGGGCGGCGGCGCGATCTGTCGCTGGCTGTGTTGGTCTCGTCGAGCAACCCGGTCGACCAGTTCATGGCGCGCCATCCGCGGCAGCTGATCTCGGCGCCCATCGAACACGCTCGCATCGACCCCGACAACATCGAGATTTTCCTTCAGCACCTCAAGTGCGCGGCCTTCGAGCTGCCCTTCGAGCCCGACGACGTGTACGGCGATGTCCCGGAGGACGCTCTAAAGGAATCGCTCGACTACTTGGCCGATAACGGGGTCGTGTACCCCACTCCGACGGCGGCCGGGTCGATCTACCATTGGGCTTCGGACAGCTACCCCGCCAACAACGTCTCGCTCCGAAGTGCGAGCTGGGACAACTTCGTCATCATCGACCTCGAAGGAAACCGCACCATCGCCGAGATGGATTGGCGCAGTACCCACACGATGCTGCATGAACAGGCGATCTATCAGCACGAAGGTGAGCAGTACCAAGTCGAGCGGCTCGACTTCGACAATCACAAGGCGTTCGTGCGCAGTGTGAAGCCTGACTATTACACGACCGCGATGACGCACAGCAAGGTCACGGTTCTCGAGCAGGACCAGGGCTCCACGATCGAGCTCGGCGAGGTGCCGCTCGATGCCGGGCTCGGTGACGTGAGCGTCATCGAGAAGGTCGTTGGCTACAAGAAGATCAAGTTCCACACCCATGAGAACGTCGGTCATGGCGAGGTACACCTGCCCGAGATGCAAAAGCACACGACCGCATTTTGGCTCACGTTTCCCGAGGATTTC
>CAZHPJ010000218.1:0-5518 GCA_964534585.1 uncultured Sandaracinaceae bacterium
GAGATCGCGACAGACGCCCCCCAGCGACCAGGCCAAGACGAGAATCACGGCGGCAAAAAGCATCGACCGCATGCCCGACATCCAGGCTTCGATCGACTGGCCGAACGACAGCGCGCCACTGCCCACCGCGAGGACCAAGGCCGCTAGGCAGCCTGCTCCGGTTGCCCACAACATCGCCGAGCTCGAGCTCGCTGCACCTACGATCGCCCGAAGGGACGGTTCGATCCCGGCAGACGACACCTTCACGCGCCCATCGACATAGATCCCGATGGCAGCCACGAGCACCACCACGACGACTGGAATCAAGGCATTGATCGGTCGGCCGGGGACGTCATCGGGGACCGATTCCTCATGGAAGTCCGAAGTGGGCTGAGCACCGGGCCGGGAAAGCAGTCCTTCCTCGAGAGCACGACGCTCTGCGCGCAGCATCGGGCCGAAGTCGCGTCCGCGGAAGGCGAGCCAGGCAACGAAAACCAACATGAGAATCGGATAGAACCGAAAAGGAATGGTTTCGATGAACGTCAGGTACGCGTCGCGTTCGATGCCGAGGTGCGTGAGCTGGTCGCCGATGTAGCCGACCTCCACGCCGATCCAAGAGGAGATGAGCGCCAAGCTCGCAACCGGCGCCGCGGTGGCGTCCACGAGGAATGCGAGCTTTTCTCGGCTGATGCGAAGGCGATCGGTGACGGGACGCATCGACGAGCCTACCAAAAGCGAGTTGGCGTAGTCGTCGAAGAAGATCAGTAACCCGAGGAACCACGTCGTGAGCTGTCCTCGCCGGCGACTCGTCACGTCGGTGCCTACCCAAGAGGCGATCCCCTTCGCACCGCCACTTTGCGTCATCAACCCGAGCATCCCACCTAGCAACAGGCTGAACACTAGGATCGATGCGTGCCCCCGGTCGGCGATCGCGTCGACGATGTATGTGTCGAGTAGGAGCGCAAACGAAGTCAACGGCGACAGCCCTGAAATCAGGAACGCGCCGAGCCACACCCCCAGGATCAACGCAAGCAAGACGTGACGAAATAGCAACGCGAGGACGACCGCGAAAAGAGGCGGCAAAATCGACGTCCAATCGGGAACGGCACCATCCTGGCCGCCGCCGGCTACCTCAATCGCAGCGCCCGGTGTAACATTCGCGGAAATGTTCTGAATGGCCGTGGGGGCGGCACCGTCATTGGGAATAGCGCTCGCTGTCGCGGCGGCGAAACCAACGATGAGCATCAGAACCACGAGGACCGCGCGCATGAACAACCCCAGACATAGACAGGAACGCAGCCGCTGGTCAATTTTGACCACTGCCCTGGCCATGCTCTGTGCCGCCGCGGTCACCTTCGCGGCGCCGTCCCGGTCGCTTTCGAGTGACGACAAGCTCACCGATGCAGACAAAAAGCTGCTCGTGGCAGGCGAGCTGGTCACGAAGCAGAAGAACGAGCAGCGTGGCTCACTCAAGCTGATCGGCGGGCAAAGCTGGCAAATCGTCGACGTGCCCGTCGAAATCGCGTGGCAGGCCGTAGCGGACTTGCCGAGATACAAGCACTTCATTCCGCTTGCGACCGAAAGCAAGGTCAAACATCAGGCCGGAAACGAAGCCGATTTGGCGATGCGCCAGCAATGGGGGCCGATCGACGTTCGCTACGTGTTCCAGACGACGCTCGATCCCGATCGCCGCACGATGGTGTTCCGGGTCGACCACTCGCAGGATCACGACATCCGCGCAGGTTGGGGCTTCATGCGGGTCCGGCCCTTCAAAGGGGATCGAACGCTCGTGTCGTTCGGCGCGCTCGTCGACATCGGCGATGGTATCTTCGTGTCGGTCATCCGCCCGGCCGTCCGGCGGGACCTCTTGCGGGTTCCGTTCTATTTCAAGCGCCATCTCGAGGGTGAAGGCCGCGCGCTTTACATAGACGCGCCTTAGAGAAGCTTCTTGATCCAGCGTAGCTTCTGTGCGGAGTACGGTGGGAACAAAACAGGCGGATCCGGGAATTTCGACTTCTTCAAGACAGCACGCCGGTGCGAGAAGGTCTCGAACGACCTGCGGCCATGATAGGCGCCCATTCCGCTCTCGCCCACACCGCCGAACGGAAGCTCGGGCACGCCGAGGTGCAGCCAGATGTGGTTGAACGTCGTGCCCCCGGCGCTGGTGCCAGCAAGGACACGGTCCTGTACACGCGCGTCGCGCGCGAACACGTACAGCGCCAGGGGCTTGGCGTGCCGGTTGACGAACGCGATGGCCGACTCGACGCCCGGGACGGAAATCACGGGCAAGATGGGTCCAAAAATCTCCTCTTGCATCACTGCATCTTCTTCTTTGACGTTCTTGAGGATGGTAGGCGCGATGTAGCGTTCGGACGCATCAGCTTCGCCGCCGATGACGACGTCCGAGTCAGCGAGTAAGCGAGTCAAGCGCGCGTGATGACGCTCGTTGACGATGCGGGCAAAGTCGGGGCTCTGCTTGGGGTCGTCTCCGTAGAATTCGCGAATCGTGGAGACCATGCGATTGATCAGGGCGTCGTGAACGTGCTCATGAACCAACACGTAGTCTGGCGCGACACAAGTCTGGCCGGCGTTGAAGAACTTGCCGTACACGATCCGCCTGGAGGCTGTGTCCAAATCGGCGCTCTCATCGACGATGCATGGGCTCTTGCCACCGAGCTCTAGCGTGACGGGCGTGAGGTGCTTGGCGGCCGCTTCCATGACGATGCGGCCCACTGTGCCGTTGCCAGTGTAAAAGATGTGGTCCCAGTTCTCGCGCAACAGCGCGGTCGTTTCGGCAACGCCGCCTTCCATGACCTGGACCGCCTTCGGGTCGAGGTACTGGGGCAGCCACTTGGCAAGCAGCGCCGAGACATTCGGCGCGACCTCAGAGGGCTTGAGCACCACACAGTTGCCGGCGGCGAGCGCACCGACCAGCGGCAACACCACCAGGTGGAGCGGGTAATTCCAGGCTCCGAGTATCAACGTTACACCGAGAGGCTCTCTGTAAATGTAGCTGCGGCCGGGCATCGCCACGAGCGACGTCCTGACGCGCTCCGGCTTCATCCAAGAAGCGAGCTTCTTTCGCGCAAGGCGTAGCTCGGAGAGCGTGATCCCGATCTCCGAGGTGAACGCCTCCGTCGCCGGCTTGCTGAGGTCGGCGTGCAGGGCGGCGAAGATGTCTTGCTCCCGTTCCATGAGAAAATGCTCGAGCGCGTAGAGCTGCGAGAGGCGCCAAGACAGAGCCTTGGTGGCCCCCGTTTCGAAATAGGCGCGAACGGCGCTCGCAAGCGCCGAGGCGGGACCTCGGAGCTCGTCTGAAGGGGTCGAAATTAGGCGCAGGTCGGACATGGCTGAGCTCCTGATCGATTGAAGCTTGACGAATTATCGTGTAATTTTCAATGGTTAACACGGCCGCGAAACAATACCGCAATGCAGCTGATCTCTGTATAATCGCGAGACGGGGTACGTCATTACTCAACGGAGGCCCTGATGCACAGCAAAGAACGTAATTGGAAACCGGAAGAAAGACCTGCTCCCTGGTGGGCACACATCCTACGTTGGTGGCTGTAGCCTCGTACCCTAAAGCTTCGCCACGGGGCTCCGCCCTAGGCCGCCGCCAGACTTAGGTTTTCGCTCGTGCGGCCGGGCCGGTCGTCCAGGTCGTCCCCAAGTCGTCGAGCTGGCCTCTATCACGGCGCCGTCCCTCTTCGAGGACGCGCTCAGGGACCGCGCGGATATCCCAGACCAGACCGACCCAGCTCAACATCTTGAGCACGTAATAGGTCACGTCGACCTCCCACCAGTAAAAGCCCTGGCGGCACGATGACTGGTAGTGGTGGTGATTGTTGTGCCAACCCTCCCCGAGGGTCAGCAACGCCGTCAGCATGTTGTTGCGGCTCTCGTCCCCCGTGTCGAAGCGCTTCGCACCCCATACGTGTGTGAGCGAGTTGATCAGGAAGGTGTTGTGCCAGACCAGCACGGTGCTCAGGAAGAATCCGATGAACAGGCCGGGCCAACCCGCGATCAGTAGACAGGCGGTCGCAAGGACGGCCGGAGGGACTGCCCAGTACTTGTTGAGCCAACGAAGCTCGGGATACTTGGCGAAGTCGCGGATCTTGTCCCAGCGCGTTTCCTCGGTGTCATCGAAGATCCAGCCGACGTGCGCGTAGGCGAAGCTGTTTCGGATGGGCGAGTGAACGTCTCCAGGTTGATCAGAAAGCTTGTGGTGCACGCGGTGGTGAGCGGCCCACCAGAGCACGCCTTTTTGTGAGCTGCTTTGCGCGAGCAGCGCGAGAAAGAATTGAAACGCGCGGCTGGTCTTGTAGGCGCGGTGAGAGAAGTACCGGTGATAACCCGCGGTGACGGCCCACTGGCGAGCCAGCAGCAGCACGAAGCACAGCACGACGGCCCGCCAGGTCACCCCCGACCAGAACGCGCCGAGCACGGCGAGGTGCGAGAGCACGAATACCGAAGCGCGGCGCCACTGCTCTGCTCGAGTGGAAGAGCTCGGTTGCGGCTTGGTCTCCAGAAGCGTCGTTTCCATGCCCCCGAAGCTATCCCACACACACCCAAGCCGCCGTCACGGTTCAGCCCCCTTTTGTCATAGTTACGTAAAAAGGAGGCAGGCTGTGCCGCCCTCACACGAGCGCCTAGGCAATGAATTTGTAGCCAGCGCCACGGACGGAAAGGATGTGGGTTGGGGAGCTCGGCTTTTCTTCGAAGCGGCGGCGGAGCCGCGAGATGAAGTTGTCGACGGTCCGGGTATTGCCGTAGTTGCGAAGCTTCCAAACTCGTTCGAGGAGCTCGGTCCGGCTCAGAACACGGCCGGCGTTCTCGGCGAAGTACCGTAAGAGGTCGAGCTCTAGCTGCGTGAGCTGGACCGCTTCCCCCGAAACGGTGACCTCGTGGGTGTCGAAATTGATGTGGGCCTCACCAAACGACAACGTGGTGGCTTTAGCGCTGTTGCCGGCAACTTGCTCCCAGCGCTGGCGCCGAAGCACTGAACGCACCCTAGCGAGGAGCTCACCTAGCTCGAACGGTTTGACCATGTAGTCGTCGGCTCCCGCTTCCAGGCCGAGGACGCGGTCCTCCGGCGATGAGCGCGCCGTCAGCATGATCACGGGTACGAAGTTGCCCGCCTCTCGGAATTTCTTGCACAGCTCGAAACCGTTGACGTCGGGCAACATGACGTCCAGCACGATGGCGTCGTACCCGCTTGGATCGAGCAAGCGTTGGCCCGCCTCCTTGGCGTTCGACGCGACGTCGACCCGGTACCCCTCGAGCTCGAGGTTCAGCTTGAGCGCAGCCGCGAGATGAGCTTCGTCTTCGACGATCAGGAGCCTCTGCGCTTCGTTCTCGGTCATCATCCACTCACTACGGGGGTCACGGGGAGCTCGACGCGCACGGTGGTACCCTGCCCTCGCCCCTCTGAAAACGCTTGTACATCGCCACCGAGCTCCTTCACCAGCGCCCAGACGACGAAAAGCCCGAGACCCGTGCCCCGGCGCTCGCGAACCTCTTGGTCCTCTACGCGATAGAA
>CAZHPJ010000219.1:0-5517 GCA_964534585.1 uncultured Sandaracinaceae bacterium
CTTCAGGCGCGAGGCCAGGACTGTTCGTCAGTACTTGGACCTGGATGTTGGTGACGTCGGGCACCGCATCGATCGGAAGGCCCGCGATGGAGTTGACCCCAACAGCCACCACGAGAAGCCATCCAATGATGACGAGAAGTCGGTTGTCCAGAGAGAAATTGACGATGCGCCGGATCATTCTTTGTCCCTAGTGTGAGTGCCCGCCGCCCATGCTCTCTTTGGCGACTTCAGATTTGAGAATGAAGGCGCCGGTCACCGCTACGAGCTCTCCAGCGGAAAGACCATCCAGAACTTCGATGTAAGTATCCGTACGCCGGCCGATACGCAGCACGCGTCGCTCGTATCGGTTCTCGCCGACCCTCACGAATGCGATGAAAGAATCGCCGTCGCGTTGCACCGCCGATGCGGGCACCGCGAGGACTCGGGGAGCTTCTTTGCCTTGTGGGCCGTGGGGATCGGTGACGGTCACCGAAGCAAACATCCCGGGTTTCAGGCGGCGATCGGTGTTGTCGACGTCGATGCGCGCTCGCGCGGTACGGGTGTCGGCGTCCACTTGATCGCGCACGTAGCTCACCTTCGCTACGAACGTCTGATCCGGGTACGCGTCAACCTGCAGAGAGACATCGTCCCCGAGATGTACGCCTCCGAGATCCCGCTCGTACACATCGATCCATATCCACAACTGCCCGAGGTCAGCGATGGTGTATAGATTCGAGTTGGGGCCAACGATCTCACCGAGGTTGATGTGTTTTTCCATCACGGTGCCGTCGATCGGGCTACGCAAAGTGAAGAATGCTGCATCCTTGGCTTCGTAGCGGACCGCCTTGATCTGCTTCTTGGAAAGCCCGATGAGCGCTAGGCTCTGTCGAGCCGCTTGGAAGTCGGCAAGCGCCTCTTCATAGGTTGCGCGCGCCTCGAGTACCGCCTGCTCACTCGAGATCCGATCGGCGAGGAGGCCTTCTTCACGCTGGAGGGTACGGCGAGCCAGGTTTAGCTTTGCCTTGGCCTGAAGAAACGCCGACTTGGCCTGGCCCAGCTCGATCGAGTCGATCACGGCAAGGGCGTCGCTCGCCTCGACACGCTGCCCGAGTGTTGCGAGCACTTCATGGATTCGTCCAGAAATTCTGGGGCTCACGTGGGCGAGATGGTCCTGATCGAAATCCACGCGACCCGTGGTCGAGAGCACGACCGAAACGCGGCGCTGTTCTACAGGCTCGACGCGTATGTCGATTCGCGCGGCAGCTTCGGGGCGAAGCTGTACGACGCCTTCCTCGTGCCCGCCAGCTTCCTCGTGCTCCCCGTGCTCACTGCCTTGTTCGCCATCGTGTTCTTCGTGCTCCTCCGAGTGTCCCTCATGCGCGTTCTCTTCGGACGAGGTGCAGGCGGCAGCCGCCGCCAAGCTGCATGCAAGCAGTAAAAATCGAAGTCTTGAAAACCATGTCATTGAGATCGCTCCTGAGTGATTTGAGGAACCGGCATCTGACCTGCCGCGAGTTGAAGCTGAATCCACGCGCGCCGCGCCTCTGCTTGAGCGCTCACCAACTCCCGGCGAGCATCGATGAGGCTACGCCTGATGATCAGCACCTCTGGCCACGTCGTCTTCCCCGCCGTGAACGCTTTTTGGAGGAGGTCGAGGTTTTGTTGCAAAGAGCCGAGCACGGTTTCTTGCAGGCGCTTCGCAGTTGCGGAAGCGGCTTGGTACCGGGCGTACGTTGCCGAGATCTCCTGAGCAACGGCGAGCTCCGCCGACTCGCGCTCGGCACGTGTCCGGTTCACCGCAGCTTTTGTTTGCGCGATCGGGCCCTGGTTGCGCTGAAAAATTGGGATGGCGATCATCCCCCCGGCACCAACGATCGTCTCCGGACCCTCCCGTCGCCAGAAACCGCGAGCCACGATATCGGGCACCCCTTGCGAACGGGCGAGGCGCAGCTGTGCTTCGCTCTGCCGTTCGAACTCACGGAATGCCTCGAGATCCGCCCTGTTCTCTAGAGCGCTGATCGCAAGCTCGCTGAGCGGAGGGAGCGCAGCCTGCGGCAGGTCCAAGCCCCCGCGCGGGATGGGGGGTGCGACGGGATCGACTGCCATCGCTTGCGCGAGCTCGGTCTGCGCGGCGCGCTGTGTCCCCGCAGCCAGTTGGGCACGGCCTTGCGAGCGCCCGAATTCGATGCTGGCGAGATTCACTTCGAGCTGCGTCGCTGCGCCACGGTCGAGACGCCTGTTGGCAAAGCTCAAAAGCCCTTGCGTGAGCTCGACGTCTGCATCCGTGATCTCGAGCAGTTGGCGGGCCGCCACCGCATTGATGAAGGTGACGTGGACCCGGGCGGCAAGCAGTCGAGCTGTTCGTTCCCAACGCGCTTGTTCAGCCGTCACGCCGATTTCGGCGGCTCGCTTGCTGCGAGGCCGCTGGCCGGCAATCTGGATCCGCTGGTTGAGCACGAAAGCCAAGTCGGTCATCTTTTCGATGACCCCCGTCCGCGGTCCGGCCACGGCGGTAAACCGCGGATTGAACGGGTAGCTCTTGGCGCCGACGAGGCGGCCACGTGCCTCGTCTACCAGGGCATGTGCGCCCCTGAGATCAGGATGACGTTCGAAAGCGCCTCGAAGCGCCTCGTCCAGCGTGACTTCCGGGCCAGCCGCCAATTCGGAAACCCCGTTGGGCTCCTGCGCGCAGGCAGACCGCGGCAGCCATGCGCTCAGTACGAAACCGAGCGCGGCGGCCAATAGCCCCTTCTCTAACAAAAATAGAAACTGCCCATCTCTCATCGCCCTAATCA
The DNA here is from genome assembly GCA_964534585.1 of uncultured Sandaracinaceae bacterium. GTDB lineage: Bacteria > Myxococcota_A > Polyangia > Polyangiales > Houyiibacteriaceae > SG8-38. The sequence continues at coordinate 2,775 of CAZHPJ010000219.1, forward strand.
CCTCCGAGCGACGATCGCGCCACTCTCCGAATCACTGCTTAGGTGAACCCAAATTACGCGCGCACGCGTGCCGTGCGCTGGGTACACCACCCCCTCGATCAACAGTGCTAGGCGGCGGGAGGACGGAACATGCCGGCGCGACAGCCTTCGGCGCACACATCGTCCACGTCCCATGCGACGTTCTGGCGATGCTCGGGCGCGACCGCTACTTTAGGGGCCGTGCTGCCGGTCAGGAAGCTGACGGAGCTATGGCACTGGCACATGTGAAAGGTGCCAGAGCAACCGCTCTCATCGTTGTGGGATCCGCGCTCAACGTCGGCCGAGGCCTGCGCAGCAGGTCCGTCGGTCATCAATTGAGAGACGTTTTCCACGATTTGGCTGGCGCCAGGCGCCATGAAAAAGATCACCAGCACGCTGATGTATGGAAAGAAGCGTCGCATCCCCTATGCGCTACGGTAGCGTTTCTGCGGCCGCGTCGCAAGGCAGTGCCCGAAGGACGCGTTCGCGTGACCCACGCGGTCACTATGAGCGGCCTGGTCGGACCAATGCAGTCGGTGATACGGTCCCGCGAGTCTAGGGAGGACCATGAAGCCCAGCGAGGGTCGAAACCCCGGGGATTCGTCGGCGGCCTACTCGGCGCCGGTATCGCCCCCAGTGAATTCGAGCCAAACGGCAAAGCGCATATCGACGCAAGCCTGTTGTTCGCCCTCCGCGCCGGGCTGCTGGTAGGCACGGAGCACCTGGTTGTCATCACATTCGAGCTTGCGCCGATGACCAACAAGATCGATTGGTCCCTCCGGCCGACCACCACGTTCATGACGTCGGCCGGCAAGCTCAGGAAGATCGGCGACACCGGGGACTGGGCCTGGCTTTGGAAAGTTGGGGTGGGCGTTGGTGGAGGCCTCGACTATGGGTTGCTCGTGGGCGGACAGCTCGACCTGCTCACCTTCAACTACAAGATGAGCGAGAAGGTGTGGATCGATTTCGGCGTACCCTCGATCCGCTTCTACACCGAGCCCGCGAACACCGCGCGCCATGCGTTCCAGTTCGTATTCCCACTCGGCGTTACCTTCGCCCCATAGTCGGGAAAGTCTCATTCCTCCCAGTCGTAAAGCCCGATCAGGTAGGCGACGAGCGCTCGAATATCCTCGTCCGACAGGCGGTCAGCCCAAACCGGCATCTGAAGGGGAGGGGTGATCCCGTTGGGATCCTTCTTTGCAGCCGGTGATCCGTTCTTGATCACGCCGGCCACCGCACCGTACTGCGCAATGAAGCGCGCGTAGTCCTGAAAGGGTGGGTCTTGCTCCAGCGAGGCCAGGTCGGTGCCGCGCTCCAACAACTCGACTGCCGCAGCCGCATCCTCGGGGTCGAAGAGCATCAGGCGATCAGCCATCTCGTTCAGCTGCGGAACCGTACCGAGCACGTAGTTGAGGTTGTTGACGCCCCCGCTGCCTTCGGGACCGTGGCAGGCCGCGCAGCCCATCGAATCGAAGAGCTGTTTGCCCCGCTCCGCAAACGGTACCTGGGCTTGGGCGGACGCCGCGGGCACCGCGACAGATGGCACCGAGCTCGGCGGCGTCTGTCCTCCATCACCGGTGATGAGGCGAACGACGACGACGAACGCGAACGTCGAGGTGAACGCAATCGCCAAGAAACGCCAGGGCCGGGGCTCGGCAGATACTCGCATCGTGGCTTTCGTTGTCACGTCTCAAACCTCTCTCAATGTTGGCGGCGCGCGATTGGAATGTCCGTCTTGGCCTTTTCCTCGACCTTTTCCTGGCCCTTGACGATGAACTCGACCGGCCCACCTTCGCCACGCGCCTGCCAAGCCTTCACCTGGTAGGTGCCTGGAGGCACGTCACGAATGCGGAACGAGCCGTCGCTACTATCGACCTGGGCGAAGTACGGGTTCTGCAACACGACCACGTACCCGATCATCGAGGGATGCAACTTACAAAGCTGCGTGTAAACCCCCAGCTTCTTGAAGGTGTAGTCTCGGTACTCGCCCTTGGTCCAGTTCCCGAGATCGTACTTCTCGTTGTCCGGTGAAAAGACGTTGTGGGCTTCGTTGTCACCATTCAGGAATCTCACGGTCGTCCCGCGAACCACGGGAAGCACGCCCGGGACGAATTTGTGGTTTAGTTGATCCATCTCGACCGGTTTCGCCGGCGCCTTGTATGAGCCCGGAACTTTCTCGATGTAAACGATCGCATCGCGAAAGTACTTCTTGTTTCCGGTTAGCTTTCCGGAAATCTCTCCCGTGGCATCGGCTGCGACACCGCTTGGAAGGGCCATCTGCGAGCCGACGAGGGTCAGCGCGGTTAGTGCCATGGTTAGAATCATGCGAAATTTCATTGTTCTATTCCTTTCTACCGAGCCCTAGCAGCGTTCTCGGCTCCTTCCTGTTCTTAGAAAGCAGCTGACAACGCAAGGGACATCTCCTCGAACTCAGGGTTGTTTCCGTCATCGACGCGAGCCGTTGCCAAGAGTCGCAGCGATATGTTCGCGCGAAGCAGCGCACTGACTCCCAAGAGCCCGCGGTGCCCATACGCAGTGCCGGACCCGTCCGGCAACTCCTGCCGAAACATCTCATATCGAATCGTCGGCACGAACCACGGCCAGATGATGTAGTCGAGCTGCGCGAGCACGCCGCCGAGATTGCCCGATTGCGCGTTCTGGTAGATTGGCCGCTGGTTTTGTTGGTAGAAGCCGGCGACAGTCACATAGACGTTGACGAGTCGCG
>CAZHPJ010000220.1:0-5481 GCA_964534585.1 uncultured Sandaracinaceae bacterium
CGAAGCGGGTGCCGAGCTGATGGATCTCGAGTTCACCCAGTTCCATCCGACCGGAATGGTCTGGCCGCCGTCGGTTCGCGGGACGCTGGTGACCGAGGGAGTTCGTGGTGACGGCGGCATCTTGCTCAACAACAAGGGCGAGCGCTTCATGTTCGACTACATTCCGAAGCGCTTCGCGTCGGAGACAGCCGACACGATCCTCGAGGCCGACAAGTGGCCGCGGGATCCAAGCGCTCGACGTCCGCCAGAGCTCCTCACGCGTGATGTCGTTGCGCGGGCGATTCGCGCCGAGGTGCAGGCCGGTCGAGGGTCACCACATGGTGGCGTGTTCCTCGACATTGCATCGCGGCGGCCCGCCGATTCGATCAAGCGCAAGCTGCCGTCGATGTATCATCAGTTCAAAGAGCTTGCTGAAGTCGACATCACGACGACGCCGATGGAAGTCGGTCCCACGCTTCACTACTTCATGGGTGGGATTCGTGTCGACGCGGACAGTCAACAGACGAATGTCCCCGGGCTGTTTGCATGTGGTGAATGCGCTGCGGGTTTGCATGGGGCGAACCGTCTCGGCGGCAACTCGCTGTCCGACCTCATTGTTTTCGGGCGCCTTGCCGGCGTCGGTGTCGCCGCGTACCTGTCCGAGTTGGGCTCGACCCCGCGTGCCGAGGACACGCAGATCACCGCTGCCTTCAGGGAGGCCACCGACATTTTGAACCGGGAATCCGGGGAGAATCCCTATTTGATGCACGAGGCGCTCCAAGAGGTGATGAGCCGCAACGTCGGCATCGTCAGGACGGGCGAGGAGCTCCAAACAGCGGTCGAGCAGCTCAACGCTTTGAAAGTCCGCGCGCAAAACCTAAAGGCCCCAGGGACGAGTCAGTACAATCCTGGTTGGCACGAGGCGTTGTCGGTGAAGTCACTATTGATCGTTGGTGAGGCCGTCGCCCGTGCGGCCTATCTTCGCGAGGAAAGCCGCGGCGCGCACACACGTCTCGACTTCGAGGGTGAGCGCGACGAGTGTGGGCGCTTCAACGTAGTCACGAAGCAGGGGCCTAGCGGTGAGATGCAAGTGGAGAAGGTCGAGCGCCTCGATCCACCGAGGGAGCTGGCGGCGATCGCCAACGCAACGCTCGAAGACCTCGAGGGGGGACGGCTAGAATGAGCACACGCACGTTCAAGATTTGGCGCGGCGACTCGAGCGGCGGCGAGCTCAACCAGTACGACACGGAAGTCGACGAAGGCATGGTCGTCCTCGATGTGCTGCATCGCATTCAGGCCCTCCAAGCCAATGATCTGGCGATCCGGTGGAACTGCAAAGCCGGGAAATGCGGCTCATGCAGCATGGAGATCAACGGGCGTCCGAGCCTCGCCTGTATGACGCGCATGAACACCTTCGCGCCGGACGAGGTCATCACTGTGCGGCCCCTCAAGGCTTTCCCACTCATCAAAGATCTCACCTGCGACGTCTCTTGGAATTACGAGCAAAACAAGCGCATTGCACCCTTCAAGCCCAGGCCCCGCGGCCGCGACGGCGAGCATCGGATGTACCGGCAGGACGTGGATAGGGTGCAGGAGTTTCGCAAGTGCATCGAGTGTTTCCTCTGCCAGGATGTGTGCCACGTCCTGCGCGATTGCGACCGCAAGGACGCCTTCGTAGGCCCGCGCTTCATGATTCGCCTTGCTAGCTTGGAGATGCATCCGCTCGACGACGACGACCGCGTCCCGGAGATCAAGAAGGAATACGGGTCGGGGATGTGCAACATCACGAAGTGCTGTACCGAGACGTGTCCAGAGCACATCAACATCACCGACAACGGGATCATTCCCCTCAAGGAGCGAGTCGTGGATCGTTACTACGATCCACTTGCGCGCTTGGCTCGGCTCTTTGGAGGGCGTAAGGTGCGAACGAAGACACGTTCAGAGGAGCAGTCACGATGACAGAACGCTTCGCTCTCAAAAGCATTTCTGCCGACGCCATCGAGCGCGCCGTCGAGCGGGCTGAACACTACCGCCTGCTCAATGATCCCGAGCAAGCCGAAAGCATTTGTCTCGACATCCTTGCGGTGGACGGCACGAACGAGCGCGCTCGCATCACGTTGATCTTGTCGCTGACCGATCAGTTCCGGCGAGGGGCTGGTTCCCACGGAGTCCGTCGAGTGAAGGAGCACGTGGGCAAGCTTGCGGGCGAATACGAGCGCGCGTACTACGCCGGCCTCGTAGCAGAGCGCCAGGGCCGCGCCCACCTGTTGCGCGGCGGGATGGAGCGCACGTTTGCGTACGAGGGGCTCTACGAAGCGATGCGGTACTACGAGCAGGCGGACGCACTCAAGCCGGCCGGAGTGGACGATGCGATCTTGAGGTGGAACGCCTGCGTTCGAACCATCGAGCGCGAAAGTCTTCAGCCGCGCCGTGATGAACCCGAGCTGCCGCTCGAGTAGTTAGCATTTAGCACAACGAGGAGAACAACGATGTCACCATCCGCTCTTGCACTGATCGGTTACGCCGCATGGACGCTGTTATTGTTGGTTACGATCGTGCTCCTTCGAACTGTGCCCGTACTCAAGAAAGAGCGCGCGGCCAATTCATTTGCACCATGGGGCGAAGATGTCTCTCCGTTCTCAGCCAGGCTCTGCCGCGCGCATGCGAACTGCTACGAAAACCTTCCGATCTTCGCGGCGCTGGTTCTTCTCGCGCTAGTGACTGGCAACAACGCGATCACCGATCCACTGGCGCGCTGGGTGCTGGTTGCGCGGGTCGCACAGTCGGTGGTGCACATGATTTCGACGAGCGAGATGGCCGTGATGCTCCGAGTCACGCTCCTCCTCGTGCAGTTGGGTATCGAGGCCTATTGGGTCGTTCAGCTTGGCCTATTGGGCTTCAGCTAAGCTACTCCGGAGCTTTAGCTAGGGTCGTCAGTGAAAGTCGCGCGAGCGGTATGTTTGCTCGGCAAGGGCGATGTCCGGGATCCATAGTGACTTGGCAATCAGGTGAATGACGCCATCTGCTTTTTGAATCTCGCCCGTCACGCCGATCAATGCTGCGGTTTTGGCGAGCATGGCGTGGCGATCGAACACTTGCTTCCAGACGACGACATTGACGAAACCGGTTTCATCTTCGAGGGTGAAGAAAGTGACGCCGGACGCGGTGCCAGGACGCTGACGGCAGATCACCATGCCGACGTACTCGAGCTCGTCCCCGTGCGCGCAGCGGTGCATACGGGTTGCTTCGAGGATGCCTCGTGAACGCAGGGCGTGGCGAAGCCCTCGCATGGGGTGGCCGCGAGTGCTGTGATGACTCGAACGGTAGTCCCAAACGACTTGGTCATCGCTCGCCAACGACGCGAATGAGATCTGACTCGATGCGGGCTCGAGCGGCAACGGATCCTGAGCAAAGCGGGACAGGCTGCGCACCTGCCAGATCGCGTCACGTCGGTTGAGCCCGAAGCATTCGAACGCGCCAGCTTCAGCCATCGCATGCAGGGCCTTCTTGTTGAGACGAGCTCGGCGAACGAAGGTCGCGAGATTCGGGCATGGGGACTCTACGGATTCGATGCGCTCCCGCTCGATTAGGCCAAGCCCCTTCACGTACCGCAATCCCATCCTCACCCCGTACAACCGACGCTTCGCGTCGTCCACGGGGCCCGCCCCGTAAAGTCGATGCGAAGCCCCGTGGGCGGCGCTTTGCGCCGGTTTTACGGGGTCCAGGGTGCAGTCCCAGCTGCTTTTATTGATGTCGATGGGGTGGACTTCGACGCCGTGGCGTTTGGCGTCTTCGACCAGCGTGGCTGGGGTGTAGAACCCCATCGGTTGGGCGTTCAGGATTGCGCAGAGGAACGCTTCGTGGTGGTGACATCGGAGCCAGGCGGTGACGTACGCCAGCAATGCAAAGGAGGCTGCGTGACTTTCCGGGAAGCCGTACTCGCCGAAGCCGCGGATCTGTGAAAACACGCGCTCTGCAAAGTCTTCGGGAATGCCTTGGGCAAGCATACGGGGGATCATGCGTGTTCGGTGTTTCTCGATTCGTCCGGACTTACGCCATGCCGCCATGTCACGACGTAACTGATCGGCTTCGCCTGGTGTGTAGCCCGCGGCTTGGACCGCGAGCTTCATGACCTGCTCTTGGAAGATCGGAACGCCCAGCGTTTTGTGCAAGATACGCTCGAGCTTGGGGTGTGGATAGACAACCTCCTCCTCGCCCTTCCGCCGTCGCAAGTACGGGTGCACCATGTCGCCTTGAATCGGTCCCGGCCGTACAATAGCCACTTCGATCACCAGGTCGTAGAACGTGCGTGGTCGAAGCCGTGGAAGCATCGACATCTGTGCGCGGCTTTCAATTTGAAACACGCCAACGGTGTCACCCCTCGACACCATGTCGTATGTTGCCTCGTCCTCTGCGGGAACGGTTGCGATCTCGAAAGCCTGCCCTTTGTGATCCCGCAGCAGATCAAATGCATGGTGAATGCAGGTGAGCGCTCCGAGACCCAAGAGATCCACCTTGAACAAGGCAAGGTTGTCGACGTCGTATTTGTCCCACTGGATGACGGTGCGAGCCTCCATGGTGGCTGGCTCGATCGGGACGATCTCGTCGACGGGACGGTGGCCCAGCAAGAAGCCCCCGGGATGAATCGATAAATGCCGAGGAAAATCGACTATTTGAGAAGCTAGGGACCAAAGGTGACGGGTAGCGGGCGCGTCCTTTTCGAGGCCGGCTTCCCGGAGGAGCTCGGGGTTGAGCACGTCGTCATGATGTCTGAGCAATCGTGTGGCGGTTTCCAGGTCCGTTCGAGAGAAGCCGAGCACCTTGCCTACGTCACGCACTGCGGAGCGGATGCGGTAACGAATGACGTTTGCGACCATTGCGGCATGCCGGCGTCCGTACTTTTGGTAGACGTGTTGGATGACTTCTTCACGACGATCGTGTTCGATGTCGAGATCGATGTCAGGAGGTTCGGCGCGCTCGACGCTCAAGAAGCGTTCGAACAACAAATCCATGCGCACGGGATCGATTGCCGTGATGCCCAAACAGAAACACACTGCACTGTTCGCGGCGCTACCACGGCCTTGGCACAAAATATCTTCCTGCCGGCAGTACTGGACGATTTCGTACATCGTCAGGAAGTAGCCTCCATAATCGAGCTTGTGGATGATCTGAAGCTCGTGTTCGAGCTGCGCGCGAACCTCGGCAGGCACCTTGCCTTGGTAACGTGCGCGAGCCCCCTGCAACGTGAGCTCGCGGAGCCAATGCTGCTCGCTTCGCCCGGAGGGAAGATGTTCCTCTGGGTATCGGTAACGAAGGTCGTCGAGGCTGAACGCACACTGCTCTGCGATGTCGAGCGTGCGACGAAGACATGCGGGGTCGTCCGCAAAGAGGTGCGCGAATTCGTCGACGGGTTTGAGGTCGTGCTCTGCGTTTGGGCAGATCGCGTGGCCTGCCGCTGAGAGGACTTTTCCCACGCGAATACAGGCTAAAATGTCCTGGAGC
>CAZHPJ010000221.1:0-5474 GCA_964534585.1 uncultured Sandaracinaceae bacterium
GATCGCGAGCACGCCCGTCGCGAGCCGTTCTCCGGTCGCGCAGTGGCGCAACACAGTGGCTGACACTGGCACGCCTACAGGCCGGCGTTGCCCAAGATCTTCCGCGTCAGGGAAGAGATGCCAAGGTTGTCCAACGCTTTCGGATGGAAAAGTCGCCTGCTCATCGAGTCGCTGCCGTTTGCAGCCGAAGCCAAGTACACTTCAATGCGCAAGCGCCGATGCGTTAGCACGTGCTCGACCGCCCCGATTGGCTCTGGACGAAGCCGACCTCGGAGGCCTGCTTCACGGAGGGCGGCACGGGCATCGCTCTCAACCATCGGCACGCCCCACAAGCCACCGAAAAGCGCCCGTTCTCCTTTGACGAGCCAGACCTTCCGATCGGCACCCCGACCTCGCGTCGCCACGACCGCCGACAGCTGTACTTCTTTGGGCGCCTTGCGGGCACGCGGGACGGGGAGTGCGTCGACTTTTCCGCTTGCGTACGCCGCACATTCCTCGACAACGGGGCACGACTCGCAGCGGGGCTGTTTGAGCGTGCAGACCGTTGCGCCAAGCTCCATCAACGCCTGGTTGAAATCGCCGGGACGTTCGCCGGGGACCAATCGTGCGGCTTCGTCCCACAACCTGTTGGTCGTGACGGACGTGCCGACGGGCGTCTCGATGCGAAACAGCCGCGCTAGCACTCGGCTCACGTTTCCGTCGACAACGGGTTCTTCTTTATCGAAGGCTATACTGCCAATGGCACCTGCGGTGTAGCGCCCGACGCCGGGGAGCGCGCGTCGGGCCTCTTCGTCTTCCGGAACCTGCCCACCGTACTGGGCGACGACCTCCCGAGCGCCTGCGTGCAGGAGGCGCGCGCGCCGATAGTACCCGAGCCCGCTCCAATGGGAGAGCACCGTGTCTTCGTCGGCTTCGGCCAATGTGCGTGGGGTCGGAAAGCTCTCTAAGAACCGCCGGTAGTACGGAATGACCGTCTCGACGCGGGTCTGCTGGAGCATCACTTCGGACACCCAAATCGCATACGGGTCGCGCGTGCGACGCCAAGGAAGGTCACGTGCCGCCTCGTCGTACCAGTCGAGCAGATTCTGCCTAATCGCAGCCATCAAGAGCGTTCGTAGAACAAGCGCTCGGGGTTCTCCAGCGCTTCGATGACGTCATAGGCAAACGCGGCTCCCACGTGTCCATCGACGACGCGGTGATCGAGCGAAAGTGAAAGCAACATCACCTTGCCGACGACGATCTCCCCGTTGCGTACGATGGGCCGTTCCTTGATCCGGTGAACCCCCAGAATGCCAACCTCGGGATAATTCAGGATGGGGGTTGCAAGAAGGCCGCTTTGCTTGCCGAGCGACGTCACGGTGAACGTCGAGTTGCGCAGATCGTCCGCAGCGAGGGTTTTATCCTGGGCAGCTCGCGCAAGACGTTCGATCCGCTGCGCGAGCTCGAAGAGCCCGAGGCGATCGGCGTCCCGGACGACCGGAACCATCAGCCCGGCCTCGGTCGCGGTCGCCACACCGATGTTGTAGTACTTCTTGTACACCAGCTCGTTGGTGCGTTCGTCGACAGTGCTGTTCAGGACCGGATGCCGGCGTAGCGCGTCGGTGATCGCCTTGATGATGAACGGCAAGAACGTCAGGTGGACGCCCCGGCGCTCCGCCTCCGGCAACAGCTGTTGTCGAAGGTCCACCAATCGAGACGCGTCGCACTCCTCGACGAACGTGAAGTGCGCCGCCGTCGCCTTCGCCCGCTGCATTCGCTCTGCCATCTTGCGGCGCATCCCGACGATCGGTTCCCTCTCTTCGAGCGCGGCCGCACGAACGTCCTCACGCGTCACGCGTCCGCCATCGCCGCTCGGCTGGACGCGACGAAGATCGACCCCCACGTCCTTGGCGAGACGCCGGATAGCCGGAGTCGCCAGAGGCTTCCCCCCCGAGTCGGCCCCGGTCTCGCTCCCGTCCCCAAACAACCCAGCCCCCGGCAACCTATCCTGGATATCGCCAACGGCCGTGGCCGGAGGCCTCGAGGATCGTTGCGCCGAGCCGACATTCGATACTGCTGCCGAATCGAGGGTCAGGATCACCTGGCCCACCTGCGCAATTTCGCCCACTTCGAAGCCAAGACGCTCGACGCGCGCGTCACACGGTGCACCGATCGTGACGGTCGCCTTGTCGGTCATCACCTCGACCATCGGGTCATCCTCGACGACCGTGTCACCAACCTGAACGAACCACTCGACGATTTCGCCTTCAACCACGCCCTCGCCAATGTCAGGAAGCTTGAAATCGAGGCGTGCCATCCGTCAGTACCTCGCGGTTCCGAGCAACGCCGGCGCGATGCGGTGCGCCAACGGAAGATACTCGCGCTCGTGCGTCAAAGGGAACGGGGTGTCCCAGCCGGTGACTCGAACCGGCGGCGCCTCGAGATGCAGGAAGGCGCGCTCGGTGAGCAACGCGACGAGCTCGCTGCCGAAGCCGCAGGTCCGGGGCGCTTCATGCACGATCACGACACGACCGGTTTTCTCGACGCTCGACACGACGGTTTCGATGTCGAGAGGCCACAACGTGCGCAGGTCGATCACCTCGACATCGACTCCCTGCTTCGCCACCTCTTCCGCCGCGGTGAACGCCTCGTAAAGCATCGCCCCCCAGACCACGCAGGTGACTTGCTCCCCAGAGCGGACCACCTTCGCCTCCCCGAGCGGCACGGTGTACGGCGTGTCGGGAACGTCCATCTTCACTGCGCGATACACTCTCTTAGGCTCGAAAAAAATGACCGGATCCTCGTCGCGGATCGCCTCGGTCAAGAGCCCCTTCGCATCGTACGGATTCGACGGGCACACGACCTTCAGCCCCGGTGTGTGGATGAACAAGGCCTCCGGCGACTGCGAGTGATACTGTCCGCCGCGAATGCCGCCTCCGTAGGGCGTGCGCACCACCATCGGTACGTGAAATTCGCCGGCCGTCCGATAGCGGTATTTCGCCGCTTCGCTCACCAGCTGGTCGAAGCCCGGGTAGATGAAGTCCGCAAACTGAATTTCCGAAACGGGCCGCAGCCCGTGAAGCGCCATCCCGATAGCGGCCCCAAGAATCCCGGTTTCCGAGAGAGGCATATCGAGGACCCGATCTGCTCCGAACTCCTCTCGAAGACCTTGGGTGACGCGAAAGACTCCCCCAAGCTTCCCAACATCTTCGCCCATCACCAAGACGTCGTCGTCCTCCTGTAGCGCACCGCGAAGCCCGCTGTTGATCGCTTGGACGAGATTCATCCGAGTCACGACTCGTCCTCCTCGTCGCTCGCCCGCGGCCCGTCAACGCATTGCGCCTCCTGCTCGTGAAGATGCCAGGGCTGCTCGGCGTACACGTCAGCGAACATATCGCGGAGGTCCGGTGCCGGCTTCTCTTCGGCGCGCCGCACACAGTCCTTGACCTCCACATCGCAGACCGTGCGCCAATCGCCATCGAGCTCGTCGTTCCACGCGTCACGCTGCTCGATGTGCTTGCGGAGCCGCAGCAGTGGATCAGCTTTCCGCCAAGACTCTACCTCTTCCTGGGGTCGATAGATCCGAGGGTCGTCCGAGGTCGAATGGCCACCGAGACGATAGGTCATCAGCTCGATGAACGTCGGGCCACCGCCATCCGCTGCCCTCTGCACGCCCTCCCGCACGGTCCGCCAAACCCCGAGAACGTCGTTGCCGTCAATCCGAGCCGCCGGCACCCGATACGCCGCGGCCTTTTCGGCCAAGGTGCGCGTGGCGGTCTGCTGCTCGGTCGGCAAACTGATCGCGTAGCCGTTGTTCCGGCACAAGAACAACACCGGCGCCTGATAGACCCCTGCGAGGTTCATCGCCGCATGGAAGTCGTTCGAGCTGGTCGCACCGTCGCCGAAGAACACGCCGACGCACTCGTCGAGCCCGCGCTTCTTCGCTGCCATAGCAACACCAACCCCATGCGGGATCTGTGTGCCAATCGGCGCGCTGACCGAAAGGTAGCGGTGCTCACGACTGAAGGTGTGGTCCGGCATTTGCCGCCCTCGCAACGGGTCACCCGTGTTGCCGTACATGTGGTCGACGTACCGCTGGAGCGGGTAACCACGCCACAGCAAGGCTCCCACCTCTCGATAGCAGGGAACGATCCAATCTCGATCGCGAAGCGCCGCAGCCGCACCGATGATGGCGGCCTCCTCCCCCAAGGAACCCACATGAAAAGCGATTCGCCCCTGGCGTTGGAGCTTTTCGAGCCGATCGTCGACGATGCGCGTTCGAACCATCGCTTTGTACAGTGCGACCACTTGGTCGATCGACAGGCCCGGGTCGAGCTGCGGATCGAGGCTTCCGTCGTCTCGAATGACGCGCATGTCCCCCCTCAGGTGAGCACCCCGAGCTTTCGCTTCTTGCCGTAACGATCCATCGGAGGAACCGTGCCTCCGTTCGCGTCTTCTGCGAGCGCACCCCTGAGGAAAACCTCCGCCGCACGGTAGCTCGACCGAACGAGCGGCCCCGATGCAATGAAGCGAAAGCCCATGTCGAGCCCCGCCTGCTCATAGTCCGCGAACTCCGCCGGCTCGACATACCGGTCCACCGACGCGTGACGCTTGCTGGGACGCAGGTACTGACCGATCGTCAGCACGTCGACGTCGGCGTCCCGCAAGAGCCGCATCGCCTCGATTACCTCATTTCGCTCTTCGCCCAGGCCCACCATCAGCGACGACTTGGTAATCGAAGAGCCGAAGTCCTTTGCAGCGACCAACGCATCCACCGAACGGTCCCAGGAACAGCGCGCGTCGCGAATAGGCCGCTGCAAACGCGGCACGACTTCCACGTTGTGCGCGAAGACATCGGGACGCCCTTCTTGCACGACGGTTCGAACGTCGTCCTGATGCCCCCGAAAGTCGCCGACCAGGGCTTCGACACGAAGCTCGGGGCTGTGGTGCTTGATGCGCCGAACGGTCTTCGCCACATGAGCCGCGCCACCGTCGCTCAGATCGTCGCGGTCGACCATCGTCAACACCACGTACGCGAGCCCCATCTCAGCAAGCGACAGGGCGGTGTTCTCGGGCTCGTCCCGATCGACGACACCGCCCGGCTTCCCGGTGTTGACCGAGCAGAACCGGCAGCCTCGAGTGCAGGTCTCGCCAAGGATCATCACAGTCGCGGTGCCTTGCCCCCAGCACTCGAAGATATTCGGGCACCGGGCCTCCTCGCACACCGTGTGTAGGCCGCGACTGCGGAATCGAGACTTCAGACCGTGAAATTCGTCCTGTTGCGGCCCCGAGGGAAGGCGCACGCGAAGCCAGTCAGGTTTGCGAGCCGGTAAGGTCATCCACTACTCCGATGGGTCCCAAGCCAAGCTCTTAGGGGGCAGCACCCTCCCTGTCAATCACGTCTAACACTACGAATTGTGACGGTTTCCTTGGTTTTATGCAATGTTTCGAAACCGAGTCGGCTAGGCGCAATATTTTCGCAAAACCCTCTTTAC
>CAZHPJ010000222.1:0-5465 GCA_964534585.1 uncultured Sandaracinaceae bacterium
CAAAGAGGCGATCGAGCGCGAGCTGAGTCGCGGCGGACAGGTGTTCTTCGTCTACAACCGCATCGAAGGCATCTACGAGCGGGCACAGCGTCTTCAGGACCTCGTTCCGAACGCGCGAATCGCGGTGGCGCACGGTCAGATGAAGCCCGCGCTTCTCGACCAGACGATGACCGACTTCGTCGAGGGCGCCTACGACGTCCTGTGCTCGACGGCGATCGTCGAAAGCGGACTCGACATCCCGCGCGCAAATACAATTCTGATCGACCGAGCAGACGCGCTGGGCCTTGCGCAGCTCTACCAGCTACGAGGGCGTGTCGGACGCTCCGACCAGCGCGCGTTCTGCTATCTCATCACGCCGCCGCCCAGCCAAATGTCCGAAGAGTCTCGGGTACGCATGGAAGCGCTCGAGCGTTTCTCAGGTCTGGGCACCGGCTTCCGCGTTGCGACGCTCGACATGGAGCTGCGAGGCGCCGGAAACCTCCTCGGTTCGGAGCAAAGTGGCAACGCGTCGCTCGTGGGCTTCGACATGTTCGTGCAGATGCTCAACGAGGCGGTCTCGGAGCTGAGGGGCGAGCAAGTCCAACAAGAAATCGACCCCGAGCTATCCATCGAAGTCGAGCACTACCTCCCTGAGGAGTATATCGATGACGTCGGGCTGCGGCTCTCCTTGTACCGCCGCTTCGCCACGGCGGCAGACGAGCATGCAGTCGACGACCTCGCAACCGAGATGGAAGAGCGTTTCGGAGCCCCTCCACCTCCGGCTCGCGACTTCGTGCGAGTGATGTCTCTCAAGCCCTTGCTCCGCGACCTTCGCGCGCTCGGCTGCGAAGCCGACCTCAAGCGGGTGACCCTGCACCTCCGGGAGGACACCCCACTCGACCCCGCCAAGCTAATGCCTCTCGTCGCCACGCCTGGCGCTCGGTGGGACCTTTCACCTGATATGAAGCTGACGCGGCGCTATCGAGACGAGGAATCCGGCGACGCGGTGGATCGTGTACGATCCTTACTTCGAGAGATCGAGCCGCTGCGCTCGAAAGGGGAACAGCCCCCAAAGGACGGTTCGAACGATGTCACTTCCCGATGAGCTTCAACGCATCTTCGACGCGGACCGCGCGTTGCGCAAAGCCGAGTCCGTGTTGCTTCGCAAGCCAGGCTCCGAGGAGCTCGTCGCGCTGCTCGAACGTGAAACCGACGTCGCGCTTCACATGGAAGATCGCAAGGAAGGTACGATGCGCCTCGAGCGCCTGGCCGACCTCTGCGCGCAGGTGCCGGGCCCGCGCATGACTGATGCCTTGGTCGCCATCTTGAACGACGGGGAGCCGCGCGTTCGAGTCGCTGCCGGGGAGGCCCTGCGCGATTTGGGATTCGAACGCTATGCCGAAGTGGCGCGAGGCGTCGAGCGTGCCCTCGACAGCAACGAGGGTGGACCCGCGATGTCCGAGCTCCCCTGGGTGCTCGCCGAAATCGCCGAGCCGAGCGCCCTCCCCTTGATTCGTCGGTTTCTCGATCACCCAAGCCCGGACGTGGCAGCCGCGGCCATCGAAGCCTTGGCCCAGCTACAAGACCCCGAGTCCGTGCGAGATCTACGGCGCCTCGTGGGCGACTCCCGTGTCGTAACCATCGAAGACTTCGAAGACGAAGCCAAGACTACCCTGGGTGAGCTTGCGGAGGACGCGCTCGAGATGCTGGGCTTGCCGCGGCCGAACGGCGGGGACTAAAGGCTCTCGCGGGTCCAGAGCGCCCGTCGCTTTCCCGCCTTCGCCCTAGCCTGGTCTTTAGCGAAGAGCGTGAGGTAGTCCTCTTTCACCCCATCGACCTCGACTTCGTCGGGGAGCTCGGCGCGCGCTGCTTCCATCGCGCGAACGAGCAACCGGAGGGGCCCCGACGCCTGCCCGAACATGGAAGGCTCGATGGTGTTCGAAATCGCGGAAATACGGTCGACGACGCGCTTGCTCAGATAGCCCCGCCTTCGCAGGTCATCGAAGCTGGCCACTAGCACCTCCGGATTGAAGGTGTGGGCAACGACCAGATCGGCACCAACCCGCAGAGCTACTTGGGCGTCGAGCGCGCCGTCCCCCAGCAAAACCAGCGCAGGCTGGAAGTAGTTGTAGAAGGGACACACACGCCGTCCGAAGTCGCTGAACCCGGCCGTCGAAGAGCCGCGCTCGAGGTGGATGAAAATG
This sequence comes from uncultured Sandaracinaceae bacterium, assembly GCA_964534585.1. GTDB lineage: Bacteria > Myxococcota_A > Polyangia > Polyangiales > Houyiibacteriaceae > SG8-38. The sequence continues at coordinate 2,184 of CAZHPJ010000222.1, forward strand.
CGGCGAACAGCGTCGTGCCGAGGGACGCGAGCGGCGATGCGGACGATCTGCGGGATGTCCTCGGGGTAGACGTCCGACGCTTCGGCTACTTTCATCAGGAGCTCCTGACTCACGCGGCCTGCGGCGATGTCGGCATAGAGCGAATAGATGAACGCGTCACCCTCGGCATCGTCGCCGAAGAGGATCTCGTCGGTCTCCGGCGAAACGTTGGTGCGTGACCGAAGCAGCGCGGTGAGCTTGTAGCTGAGCTGGTCTCGCAGGAATCGAAACTTGCCACGAACGAGGTTCCGCAAGCTGGGCTTGAGCGTGAAGCCGTCCCACCGAATTCCATCCAGCCTGAGTTTGGCTTCGAGGACGCTCCGCATCTGCTCGGGACTCCCCGACAAGATGAATATCGCCGCAGGGTCGGTAGCGCGGATCTCGCGCAGCAGGGTGCTCGCACCCGGATAGGCGCGCTTGCGAGAAGCCGGCTCGAAGGCTGTGCGCACCAGGTCGCGAAGGGTGTCAAACTCCGTGCGAAGGTAGGTCTTGTCGAGGTCCCACCGATAGACGATCTGGTCGCTGCGCTCGCTGAGATCTGGTGCCACCGACCGACCATAGCAGCCAACGGGACACAGATGCAGACCCAGCCGAAGCTGATATGGTCGGCGCATGCCTCTCAACGCGGTGGTCATCGATGAGCGCACGTTGCAACGCGGCTCGGAGGCCCAGCACATCGAATGGGAGGCGAACATCCGGGAGCTCCTTTCCAAAGCCAAAAGTAGCGTCAAGGAGGTCGCGACACTTCACGTAAGCGTGACGGAGCAGCAACTCGTCCTGGATTTTCGGACCAACGATGGGCACGAGCTCGGAGTGATCGCCATTCCGCATGATCTTCTATCCGAGCACGTCACCGAGTACATCGACATCGTCCGCCGAATCGCCGACGCGGACGGCGTCAATCAAATGGAAGCGCTCGACATGGCCAAGAAGGTCACCCACGACCGCGCGGGTCGATTGCTCAAGCGAGAGCTCCGCGAGCTCGGCTTCGACTTGGAGACCTCGCGACGCCTGTTCACTCTGTTGCTGTCGTTGCGGGTGGATACCACGAGGCTCGTCGGCATCCACGGACATCGCAGGATCCGATAGTTAGCGCAGAAATATTGAGCTTTCGCCTCTGGGCCGAGCGATTTGTGTCAGAGGGTCGACCTTTTTTGCCATTTGTTGAACACTGAAGCGCAAGGGGGTCATGACAGCGTCGCTGAAAGAGTCGGTCCAGCCGCCAGCTGAGGATCCGCATCCTCAGGAAGAGAGCGCAACCTACTCGAAGCGCGATGAGGACTTCGTACGGGTCCTCAACGCTGCGGGCCTCGCGTGCGATCTCGATACGAGACAACTCTCGCTGATCACGTCAAACCTCGAAGAGTCACGGATCGACCCCCGCCGATTGGACATCATGGGACTGTACTATCGCGGCAACGACGATGCCTCGGTCGCGTCGCGCCGTCGCAAGGGCGACCGGTTCTTCATGCACAACGACTACGGCACGGTGAACGCGCATCAGCTGGTATCTTCCTTGGCGAACGTCAATCCCGAGATCGCGCCGGTGGAGCTGCAGCGAATCGGTGCCGACGACGGGCCGCTGGTCCTACGAGCAGGCGAACACTTCAGCGCCGTCACCGACGAAGACGACGAAGAGGCCGAAGCAGGAACCGTGGCCGTGCGGGCTTTGGTCCGCGCCTTGAACGCGCTCTTGGCGAAAGCTGAAGTGAGCGAACGGCTCGTTCCCCTGGTGCCAGACGAGTCACGTGAGCTCTATGTCGGCGTGACCGAAGAAGGCGCGATGACCCTGCTACAAGGTGGGTGCACGGAGCTGTCGGCGGCGGCGGCGCTGCGCGAGTTCGCGAGCTGGTAACAACGGCGGCGCTCGGTCATATCTGTCCCCGAGATCTCCAGGTAGAGGAAGATGGCTGAATACGATTACGACCTTTTCGTCATTGGCGCGGGATCCGGCGGTGTGAGGGCGGCTCGGGTGGCGAGCGAGCTCGGCGCTCGCGTAGCGATCGGCGAGATGGATCGCGCGGGTGGAACCTGCGTCAACGTCGGGTGTATCCCCAAGAAGCTCTTCGTATACGGCTCCCACTTTACATACGACCTCGAGGACGCGCGGGATTACGGATGGTCGACCGAACCCTCATTCGATTGGGCCACGCTGCGCGCGAATACGGACAGTGAGATCGCACGCCTCAACGGCATCTACGAAGGTTTGCTCGAACGGGCAGGAGCGAACCTGTTGAAAGGTCGTGTTCGGCTGCTGGACCCACACACCGTCGAGGTTGGCGGGACGCGGCGTTCGGCCGAGAGGATTCTGATCGCAACCGGCGGAAGGGCCATCGTGCCGGACATTCCCGGAAGCGAACACGCCCTGACCTCCAATGCAGTGTTCTCTCTCGATGAGCTGCCCAAGCGAATGATGGTGGTTGGAGCAGGCTACATCGCGCTCGAGCTCGGTTCCGTACTGTGTGCGCTCGGGGTGGACGTAACCCTCGTGCATCGAGGTGAGGAGATCTTGCGTGGATTCGACCGCGACCTCAGATGCCACCTCCATGACGAGCTCGAGGCCAAAGGCATGCGGATGGTTCTGGAAACGCAGGTGGTGGAGCTTCGGAAAACTAACTCAGGGTTCGAAGCTCAGCTGGACAGCGGTGAAGTTCTCGAAACCGACTTTCCGGTATTCGCGATCGGACGCGAGCCCAACGTTCAAGGGCTGGGCCTCGAAGACGCCGGTGTGGAGCTCGGTCAGCGTGGGGGTATCGTGGTCGACGACGAGTTCACGAGCTCGGTGCCATCCGTTCATGCGGTCGGCGACGTCACGGATCACATTCAACTCACTCCCGTTGCCATAGCCGAGGGAATGCACTTCGCGCACCACTTCTATGGCCGCGGTGAGCACCGTGTCGACTACATGAGCATTCCGACCGCTGTGTTCTGCCAACCAGAGCTTGCCACGGTGGGTCTGACCGAGGCGGAAGCGTGGCACCGCTGTCAGGACGTTCGTGTCTACAAGTCGGTGTTCACACCCCTGAAGCTCGCGCTGAGCGGACGGAAGGAACACACAATCGTGAAGCTAGTGGTGGACGCCTCGAACGACCGGGTCGTCGGCTGCCACATGGCCGGCCACGGCGCGGCAGAGGTCATCCAGGGGCTCGCGATAGCAATCAAAGCGGGCGCCACCAAAGCCGGGTTCGCCGCAACCATCGGGATTCACCCGAGCTCCGCCGAGGAATTCGTCACGCTGCGATG
>CAZHPJ010000223.1:0-5465 GCA_964534585.1 uncultured Sandaracinaceae bacterium
AACACATGGAGACGCACCCCCGGAGGACTTCCGCGTGGTACTTGGCATCGAGGAGCTGTGCATCCCGGCGCTCACCGTGACGAACGGGCCCGCGGGCGTCGGACCCGGGCCTTTGATTCTGGGCAACGTTCCAGCGACCGCGTTGCCATCGCCACTGCTGCTCGCATCGACTTGGGATCCGAACATGGCGGAGAAGTTCGGGAACGTACAAGGCGTGGAGATGGGTGCGATCGGCCGCAACTTGTTGGAGGCGCCGGCGGTGGATTTGGCCCGCATTCCCGTCAACGGACGGACGTTCGAATCCTACGGGGAGGACCCATGGCTCGTGTCGCGCATCGCTGTCGCGAACATTCGTGCCATCCAGTCGCACGGCGTCATCGCCATGGTCAAGCACTACGTGGCGAACAACCAAGAAACTGATCGCAACATGATCGACGTCCAGGTCAGCGATCGCGTGCTGCGGGAGCTCTACCTCATGCCGTTCGAATCTGCGGTTCGCGAAGCCGAGGTGGGGTCCGTGATGTGCTCCTATAACTCCGTCAATGGGGCCTTCAGTTGCGAGAACGAAGAAATGCTGACGAACGTTCTCAAGGGCGACTGGGGCTTCCGCGGCTTCGTGCAGTCCGACTTCTTTGCGATGAAGACTACGGTAGGACCGGCCAATGCGGGCATGGACCTCGAGATGCCTCGACCCGAATTCTATGGTGAGCCGTTGCTTGCGGCGGTCATGGATGGCTCGGTCCCTGAGTCGCGCGTCGATGACATGCTTCTGCGTCGCTATCGCGAAATGTTCCGGTTTGGCCTTTTTGATCGCGGACCGATGACGTCTCCCATTCCGGTCGACGAGCATGCGGTGATCGCCCGTGAGATCGGCGCGGCCGGCTCTGTGTTGCTCCGGAACCAAGACAGCGCGTTGCCGCTCGACCTGAGCACCGTGACCAGCATCGCCCTGCTCGGCCCCTGGGCCACGCAAGCTGCGACCGGCGGCGGTGGGAGCTCCAGAGTGAACCCGATCCGCGCGATTACGCCCGCGGAGGCGATCACGAGCCGGCTCGACGGCACCAACGTAGCCCTCACGATCGATGCGGATGCGGGCCCCGCCACGGCCGCCCAGCTTGCGGGCGAAGCAGATGTCGCGGTCGTGGTGGTTGGGAGCCTCGAAACCGAAAGCATCGACCGAACGACCATGTCCCTGCCGGACGAGCAGGACGCGCTGATCACGGCTATTGCTGCAGCCAACCCGAGGACCATCGTGTTCGTTCATGCCGGCTCTCCGATCCTCATGCCCTGGGTCAACGACGTAGCTGCGATCGTCGAAGGCTGGTATCCGGGCGGAGAAGACGGAGAAACCACGGCGGCGATCTTGTTCGGGGACGCATATCCCTCTGGCAAGCTTCCGATCACGTTCCCGGTCTCCGAATCGGACGGGCCGGCGAACACGCCGGAGCGTTATCCGGGTGTGGACGGAAAGGTGTACTACGACGAGGAGCTCGAAATCGGCTATCGCTGGTTCCAATCACAGAGCATCGCCCCCTTGTTCCCGTTCGGCTTCGGCTTGTCGTACACGACGTTCAGCGTTGGCGAGCTCTCGGTGACGACGCCCGTGGTGCAGCCCGGCGACTCGGTGACGCTACGAGTGAGGGTCACCAATACCGGGGACCGCGAGGGCGCCGAGGTCGTACAGGTGTACGTCGCCTACCCAGAAGCGCTTGGCGAGCCACCCAAGCAACTCCGCGCCTTCCGAAAGGTCACGGTTCAGCCAGGCGAATCGCAAATCATGGAGCTGACCCTCGGCGCACGTGCCTTGGCGGTTTGGGACACCGACGCGCGCGACTGGGTCGTCAACTCCGGCACGTACGACATTCTGATCGGCACTTCGTCCGCTGACACCCCGCTCGAAGCGACGGTCACCGTCGAATAGAGCAGGGCGCATTGCTGCTGGCTCTAGTCGAGCTTGATGCCGCAGAGTGGGTCGTCCGGCGCGCAGTCCTGGCTCTTGTTCTTCGGGCGCTGCTTGGGTCGATTTTTCGAGCGCTGCTCGCGCTCCTTCTGACGCTGCTCACGCGCCTGGAGCTTCTGCTCGAACTCGTCTTTCGCTTGTTCCGCGTCATCGGCACGCCTCTGCTCATCGACGAGCTGCCGCTCGGCGCGCTCCTTTTGCTCGAGCGCGAGCTGCTGCTCCTGCCGGGCGCTTTCTGCTTCGAGCGCCTTTCGCTCGAGGGCGGGCTTCACGCCAAATGTGTAGCCTGCTGCTGAGCCAACCACTACGAACACGAGTCCACCGATCAGCATGCGTCGCCCGCGGATCTTTGCTCTTTCGACGGAGGTGATCGCCACCATCTCCTTTTCGTGCGCGAGCATGCGTTCCTGCTCTGCGGCGCGCGATTTGGCCTGCTCTTGCAATTGGACACGGAGCTCGGCCTCCTTGGCCTCGCGTACGCGGCGCTCTTCCTCTTCGCGGTGTGCTCTCTCTTCGGCCAGGCGGGCTTCCTCTTCGGCGCGAAGCCGCGCTTCCTCTTCTTCATGCCGCTGCTGCGCTGCGGCTTCCGCCCGCCGTCGTGCGTCTTCGGCAGCCTGGAGCCGAGCCTCTTCTTCGGCCGCGATGCGCGCCTCTTGAAGAGTGTGCAGCTCCAAGAGCTGGTCCGCGAGTGAATCGTGGTTGCCTGCGTCCATCTGTGGTTTCCGCCTCCTCCCAGATTTTGCCAAATCTGGAGCGCCATTGCCCGTGAGTTTTGATGCCATCTCGAGAATGACGCCCCGCGTGGCGAAAGGATCTGGCTTGTGAGGTGAGGCACAAAACCGGTATGCTTCTCGCCCCCCAGCACTCCAACTCGTCCCTTAGCCACGAGGTAATCGACATGACTGAAGAGAACTACGGCCTTGGTACGCGCGCGCTTCACGCCGGCCAGGAACCCGACCCCACGACCAACGCACGCGCCGTGCCGATCTACGCGACGTCGTCGTATGTGTTCAACGACACCGACCATGCTGCCGCCCTCTTCGCACTGACAGAGTTCGGCAACATTTACTCCCGCATCATGAATCCTACCGTCGACGTCCTCGAGAAGCGGCTCGCCGCGATGGATGGTGGCGTGACGGGCCTTGGTTTCGCGTCGGGGCAGTCCGCCGTGAACGCTGCGATCCTCACGCTATGCCACTCCGGGCAAAATTTCGTTTCTGCGACGAGCTTGTACGGTGGGACATGGACACTGTTCACCAGCACGTTCAAGAATCTCGGTATCGAGGTGCGGTTCTTCGACCCGGCGCGTCCGGAGCAGATTCACGAATTGGTCGATGAGAATACGCGGCTCGTTTACATCGAGTCGATGGGCAATCCCAAGAATGACGTGCCGGACTTCAAGGCTATTGCCGAGGCGGCGCACAGCGCGCCAAACGGCGCCCTTCCGTTGATCTGCGACAACACCGTGATGACGCCGTGTCTCTTGCAAACGTTCGACCACGGGGTAGATATCAACGTCTACTCGACGACGAAGTTCATCGGTGGTCACGGCGCGCACATCGGTGGCTGCATCGTCGACTCCGGGAATTTCCAGTGGACCGAGAACCGGGAAAAATGGCCGGAATTTTGCGGACCGTCCGCGAACTATCACGGCATGGTGCTTGCCGATGCGCTTGCTCCAATGGGCAACATCGTGTTCAACGTGCAGGCGCGCACGCACTGGCTTCGCGACACCGGCGCGGCGATGAGCCCGTTTGCGGCGTTTCTGTTCCTACAGGGGATCGAGACCTTGCACCTGCGCATGCCGCGGCATTGCGAGAACGCGCAGGCGGTGGCCGAGCACCTCGAAGCACACGATGCCGTCGAGTGGGTCAACTACCCAGGCCTTGCCTCGCATCCCGACCACGAGCGCGCCAATCACTACCTTCCGAAGGGGAAGGGCGCCATCCTCGGCTTTGGCATCAGGGGCGGCATGGAGGCGGGCAAGAAATTCATCAACTCGGTGAAGCTCTGCTCGCACCTCGCGAACATCGGCGACGCGAAAACGCTGGTCATTCACCCCGCCTCGACGACGCACCAGCAGCTGAGCCCCGCGGAGCAGCAGCAGACGGGTGTCGTGCCCGAGTACGTACGTATCTCGGTGGGCATCGAAGACGTGGCAGACATCATCGCGGACATCGACCAGGCGCTTGCAGTCGCCCTCGGGTAGGCTACCCGACTCTCGTGGTCGTGGATTTTGAAAGCACTGATTCGGTGCGGAGCGGGAAACCTCTCCGCCACGTGCAGACGGCTGTCTTTCCGACGCCCGTGAAGCTTCGCCACGGCGGGACGCTCCCGGGCATCGAGGTTGCCTACGAGACGTACGGTGAGCTCAACGAAGACCGCAGCAATGCGGTGCTCATCTGTCATGCCATTTCGGGTGACTCGCACCTTGCGCGGCACGATGACGACGACGAGCCAGGTTGGTGGGACGGCCTCGTTGGTCCGGGCAAGGCGGTCGACACCGATCGACTGTTCGTGATTTGCTCGAACGTGCTCGGTGGCTGCCGCGGAACGACCGGGCCGGCCACCGTCAATCCCGTCACTGGGATTCCGTACGGCAGTGATTTTCCGCTGGTGAGCGTCGAGGATATGGTCGACGCGCAGAAGCGGTTGATCGACTTGCTCGGCATCAAGCGCCTCCGCGCAGTCATCGGCGGCTCGCTCGGAGGCCATCAGACCCTCTGCTGGGCCACGCGTCACCCCGAGCATGTCCAAACGGCGGTCGTCATTGCCGGGTCGGCGCGAGTCACCTCACAGGCGATCGCGTTCGACGTCGTGGGCCGCAACGCGATCCAAACCGACCCACACTTCCACAGCGGGCAGTACTACGGCACCCGCGAGTTCCCCGAGACGGGGCTCGCGCTCGCTCGGATGCTCGGCCACATCACGTATCTGTCCTCGGAAGCGATGACCCGGAAGTTCGACCTCGATCGCCATGCGCCGCGCGACATGGTCACCGATTTCGAGAAGCGGTTTTCGGTCGGCTCATACCTCGCGTATCAGGGCGAGCAATTCGTCGGGCGCTTCGATGCGAATTCCTACGTGACGGTCACGCTTGCGATGGACAATTTCGACATGGGAGACACGCGCGAGAAGCGGCTCGAAACGTTCCGCTCCGCCCAGTGCGATTGGCTGGTCGTTTCTTTTTCGAGTGACTGGCTTTTTCCGCCGAGCCAATCGCGCGAGCTCGTGGCGATCATGACGACGCTTGGCCAGCCGGTTTCGTATTGCGAGATCGAAACCGACGGCGGGCACGATAGCTTCCTACTGCCCGACGACATCGAGGCCTTCGGCCCACTGGTCGAGGCCAAGCTCGGCGCACCCGAGCCGCGGCAACCGCGAACGAGCGCCGAGGACGATCGCATCCTCGAGCTCATCCCCCCGGGAAGCTCGGTGCTCGATCTCGGCTGCGGGGAGGGCGATCTGCTGGCCAGGCTGAAGGAGCGCGGCTCACCGCTCTTGT
>CAZHPJ010000224.1:0-5456 GCA_964534585.1 uncultured Sandaracinaceae bacterium
CGGTGAGCTCCGCCAGAAGATCGTCGAGGCGCACGGTCGCGATGCGTGTCCCGGCGTCGGAGAAACCATATGGCAGCACGAGGAGCCCGCCTGAAATCATGCTGCCGCACGAATAGACGACGTTGGGCACGTAGCCGTCGCGCTCATCGTCCGCGGGCTCGAGCAGGGGCTCGGCGAGGTGACCGATGACGCGCGCAGGGTCCTCCTTGTCGAGCAGGATGGCTCCGAGAGCGTATTGGCGCAGCACCCCAACGCCGTGCGTGATCACGAGCCACCCCGCTTCGGTCTCAAGTGGGGATCCGCAATTGCCGAGCTGCGTGATCTCCCAGGGGCGCGCGGGCGTCTGGATCACCTCGCCCTCGTGCCAGAAGCGGACGTTGTCCGACCACATCAAGAAGTTGTTCTCGTTGTCCAGCCTCGAGAGCGCAGCATAGCGCCCGTCGATCGTGCGGGGAAAGAGCGCGATGCCCTTGTTCTTGGCGGCTGCGCCGTTCAGCGTCGCGATACGGAACGTCACAAAGTCGGCTGTTTCGATCAGCTGCGGGAGGATTTGATACCCGTCGAACGCCGTATACAGAGCGAAGTACGTCACTGTTCCGTCGTCACGAGTGAAGCGGACGAAGCGAGCATCTTCCATCCCCTGACTTTCGGTCGGTCCCGTCGGAAAGAGAACACGCTCGGAGAGCTTCGAGTTTGGGGCGAACGAGCTCTCGTAGTTCGAGGACGCGAGCCAGTGGATCGTTCGAGTAACGTGCGCGGCCTCGGGTCTGTGACGATGTTGCTGGTCGACCTCGCGGATCATGGTCTCGAGCTGCTCGAGCGTGAACCGATCCGGCAGCGCGTCGAGGACGGTGGCGGCGATCTCGTTGTATGCGTCGAGCTCACGAAGTTTGGTGTGGAAGATGTGCTTCTCGTAGACCGGAGCTTGGTGGCGCGCGGTGCTCGCATGCCGACTCGGCGCTTCCATGTCGATCTGGCCGCGCGCGTCGATGACGCCCGAGCGAAACTCGATCGACGAGATGTGCCCCTCGCCGATGGCCCGAAGACTCAAGACGAAGCGCTGCTCGCCCGGAGCAAGGCCCCCTTGGTCGGGCGCCGGCACGATCGAAGGATTGCAGAGCGCGGCAGACTCGATCGAGTACTCGTGCGTGAAATAGGCGCCGATGAGCAGCCGACGCTCCGCCGAGAGCTCACCCGCTCGGGCGACATGTCCCGCCGCGACGGCCGCGAAGTTCGCTTCGAATACCGACAGTATGTCTACGTGGCGCGCGGCGAACCGGGCTTGCGTCGTGCTCAACGTCGTCGTCACCTCTGACTCGGACAACGCGAGGATCCGCGACAGAATGCGCTCGACGCGCGAGCGCCCGTCCACCGAGCGTTCGCTTCCGGGTGTGAACGGCTTCGTGATCACCCGGGTCGGATCGGGCACGAAGCGCGCGGAGGTCTTCGTAACGGGGACGGGGAGCATCCCAACAGTCTCGTCTCAGCCGAACGGCGTGGCCAGCAGAAACGGTCCAAAAGGGGTGGATTCTGGCCCGTCGGAGCAGAACCTTCCGCTCAGCGCAAGGGATCGCTACATCAGGGCTTGAGCTCTTCCGCTTGTGGCGAAACCTCCGCATCGTCAGCGACGTGCGGACTAACCTCCCTCGATATCGACCGCGTCCCTCGCGGGCCGCTATACTTGAGGACAGCAATGGAAGAGACGGTGGGAAAGCCTGATCCGGACTATCTTAGGATCGATCATCCGTGGATCTCGCACGACCTCATGCCCATCTACCGATGGACCTTTCCGAAGGTGGTCACCGATGAAGACCTCGCCGCAGTCTTTCGGGCGCGCGAAGATTGGGCGTCCCGCGTCGAGTACCCGGTCGCCTGGATCGTCGACCTCTCGAACGTCGTCAAGGCGCCCGCGACTCAGCGCAAGGCGTTCGCCGAGCACCTCAAACGCTTCGAAAAGCACGGCCCGCGCTGGAATGCAGGCTCGGCGCTGATCGTACCGAACGCCTGGCTGCGCGGCCTCGTCACCGCGGTGTTTTGGCTCTCACCACCGAAGTTTCCACAGAAGCTGTTCTCTCGGCCTTTGGAAGCCGAAAGCTGGGCGAAGGCAAGGCTCGAGGCAAAGCGTGCTGAGCGACGCGCCGGGGCGAAGGCCCTCTGAGTTGTCAGAGCTGGAATAACCGGGTTACCCGCGACACCAATGTCCGGAAGCGCTCGCCTGCTGGCACACCCTGGCGCAGCGGTCCTACGTGACCATGTGAGGTTTCGGCGGCACGCATATTGCCTCCTCGATCGGGCATGTGTACGCCTCGCTTCCTCGCCCTCATGTTTTCCTTGCCGCTGCTCGCTCTCGCGATCGCCGGCTGCATGTCCTCTGACTCTGGCGCCAGCGGGTTCGGGACCGGCCCCTCCGGCGCCCTCGACTTCGGGGCCACGCATGGTGGCATTCAGGACATGACCTTTGCGCGCGACACGGTGGATGCCGGTCGAGTGCCTCCCGCGGAAGCCTTCGTGGTCGAGGCAATGTTCTCGGAGCACGACTTGCCCTTGGATGGCGAGACCTGCACGACCTTGTTGTGTTTGCGTGCGGCGATCGGTGTCGCGCCCAACGAGGCCAACGAGCCATCGGCCTGGGTTCAGGTTGGTATGTCGTCGACCGTCGATCCCGACACGTTCGAGCGACCTACGCTATCGGTGGTGGCCGTGGTCGACGTCTCTGGTTCGATGGGGTGGGGCTACGGCGAAAATGGGGCGCCCGCAGGGCTTTCCAAGGCGTTGCTGACCCAGGTGTCTGAGCGCCTTGGCAAGGGGGACCGTTTCTCGATCATCACGTATGGCTCTTCGTCCCGCGTTCATCTCTCTCCCGTCTCGGCGTCGGACCGCGAACGTATCGCCGGAGCGATCGAGTCGCTGAATGCGAACGGCTCCACGAACATGGAGGCTGGCTTGAAGCTCGGATACGAGGTCGCCGCAGATGAAATCGGCCGTGCGGAGCAAGTGCGGCTGATGTTGTTTACCGACGTGCAACCCAACGTGGGCTCGACCACGGCAAGCGAGTTCGAACGACTGGTTCAAGAGGGCGCCGAAGGCGGAGCCGGGTTGACGGTGTTTGCCGTGGGTCTCGGACTCAATCCTGATGTGCTTCGAGGCATGAGCCAAATTCGCAATGCAAACGCGTTCAGCCTCACCGAGCCGGAGCACGTTTCCGCGCTCATGGAGGACAGCTGGCCGTGGATGGTCAGCCCCATCGCGCACGACCTCGTGCTTCAGGCCACGGCCTCTGACGGGTTCGTGGTGGCCGAGGGCTTCGGCTTTCCAGAATCCACGTTGGAAGAAGCCAGCCTCTCGGTGAGCACGGTCTTCTTGAGTCGCCGACGTGGCGCCTTGTTGCTCCGGATCAGCCCCGAAAACGCGGCTACGTTCGACGCCCTGTCGGTGCAGGTATCGTTGCAGTATCAGACGATCGACGGCGAACTGCGCGAGGAAGCCTTCACGAAGGACTTCTCGACCTTCACGGCGGACGTGAGCTTCGAGCAAGCGGGTGTTCACAAGACGGTAGCCTTGGCGCGCCTGGTCTCCGCGATGAAGAAGGCCGCAGAGGCGTACGGAAGCGATCGGGATACCGCGGTGTCGATCCTGCAGGAAGCGCACCTGCAGTTCGAAGAAACGCTGGACACCTTGGACGACCCTGCCCTCGAACGAGAGCGTGCGTTCTCGGCCGACCTGTTGCAGTTGATGCGGGAGGGCGCCTCGCAGGAATCGTTCTACGGCGGCTTCTGAAAGGTTCTGCTCCATTCTTGTCCGAAATACTTTGAGGGCGTACAACTGCGTCCACGAACCAATCCATTGGGTAGAACACTCGCGTAGGGATCTTCAGCCCATCTTCGCGCTACTGTCGCCATGGGTCAGATGGATCTAGGAAGGGGCATCATGCAAGGACGAGCATTCGGTATTGGGGTATGTGTTTGCGCAGCTGCATTCATTGGTTGCAGCAACGAGAACGGTGGAGGTGGAAGCAACGAGACGGGCTCCGTGTTCGCTCAAGTGACCGACGCCGCCGGAGCTCCGGTCGCATCCGCAATCATCACCACAGGTGACCAGGAGGCGACGACCAACGAACAGGGATTCTTCACGATGGCTGGGTTGCCAGCCGACGTGCGTGCGGTGTTGTCCGTGAAGGCCGACGGCTACGCAAGAACGATCAAGGTAGTAACGCCGCGGGCCGGCACCAGCACCTTCGTCAAGGTGACCATGGCCCGCTTCGATGCCGAAGTGGTGTTCGACTCCGCCGAGGGCGGCACCGTCGCGGGTGCAGGCGGCAGTGTGAATTTCCCGGCTGACGCTCTCGGGGCCTCCGGAATGGTCAAAGCGAGCCTGGCGGTGCTCAACGCAAACGACCAGAACGACTTGAACGCGTTTCCCGGTGAGTTCGTGACCGATGGCCAAGTCCCGATCGAGACCCTAGGTTTGATCGCGATCGAGGTCACCGACATGGCAGACAACGCCGTGCAGCTGAGGGACGGCGCCGTGGCGACTGTGCAGATGCCCGTGACCGCAGGCGCTGACAGCGAGATCCCGCTATGGAGCCTGGACGAGTCGACCGGCCGTTGGGTCCAGGAGGGTACGCTGACCAACTGCAGCTCTGGCGTGTGCGAGGGGCAGATTACGCACATGTCCTGGTGGAACGCCGATCAGGAGCTCGAGACGACCTGCCTCGAAGTGTGTGTCGAAGATGCAGACGGCAATCCGGCGGTCGGTGTTTGGGTGGAGGCTCAAGGCGTCGATTACAACGGGCGCAGCTCGGCGGTGAGCGGGACGGATGGTTGCGCGTGTCTGGACGTGAAACGCGATGCCACCGTGGGTGTCATCGGAGTGTCTTCCGGGGGTGTGGCCGATCCGATCACACACAACACATCTGCAGGTACAGCCATGTGCGGCAGCCCAGACTGTGAGCAACTGGAGGGCCGATTGGTGGTGACCCCGCCCAAGTTCCAGGCCGTGCTGACCTGGGGCGAGACGCCGTCCGATCTGGATACCCATTTCACGGGCCCGTGCGTACCCGACGACAATCTCTGCGTGGATCGCTTCTGGGTCTCTTTCGAGGACACGGGAAGCCTGCTGAGCGCTCCTTACGCGGCTCTTGACACCGATGACACCAGCAGCTTTGGTCCAGAGGTTCTAACACTTACCCGGTCTTTCCCAGGCGTCTACCGTTACTCGGTACACAACTACAGCGGAAGTCCCGACATCACCCAGTCCATGGCATCGGTGCTGCTGCTCTTGCCCGATGGCAGCGCGGTCGCGCTAGATATCCCCACGGGAAATGCGGGGGGAGCCGATACCTGGATCGTGGGTGAGCTGACTTGCCAGGGTGCACCGGGCGAGTCCACGAACGACTGTACGTGGGAAACCCTCAACCAGTTTGGAAACCTGGACGCCGGGGCCGTGCTGCCGCCCGG
>CAZHPJ010000225.1:0-5441 GCA_964534585.1 uncultured Sandaracinaceae bacterium
CCTATCCCGCTTGCGAACGACCGCAAGCACCTGCCGCAGCCCGCCCGCTGCCCGAAGCGCCCGTTGCTGAATGATGAGTCCCATGAGTGATCTCCTTGTTGCGTGTGAGTGGGGTTCCCCGAAAGGGCGCAGCCCGCCCCCACTCACTCGCAACAAGGAGATCACGATGACAAAGTAGAGTCCCAAGGACACCGCCGCTGCCACTGTCCCTGCCGCTGTCACTGCCACTGTCGCTGCCGCTGCCACTGCCACCCCGTAAAGCCGACGCGTGGCGTCGTCCACGGGGCTTCGCTGCCACTGCCACTGCGAAGATGCTATGGCCGTCCTCATGATCATCGAGCATTTCTCGGTCGCTCCGCTCGGGTGCAACTGTGTGATTCTGGGAGACGAGGAGCGCGGGACGGCCATCGTGGTCGACCCGGGCGGCGAAGCGTCGCGAATCCTCGCTCGCCTCGAAGAGCTTGGGCTCAAGTGCGAAGGGATCGTGCACACGCATACGCACTTCGATCACATCGGTGCGACCAAAGAGGTTCAAGACGCCACCAACGCGCCGACGATGATCCACGAAAAGGATTTGTTCCTCTACGAAGGGCTCCAGATGCAACTCGACAGTTTTCGGGCGCCTTTCCAAGCACCGGAGGTGGCCGAGATCGATCGCTTTCTCTCCGATGGCGACACCGTGTTGGTGGGTGCGCTCGAAGCAGACGTTCTTCACACCCCCGGACACTCACCCGGTAGCATTTCCCTGACGATCGAAGGGGATCGGCCGGTTGTGGTCGCGGGGGACACGCTCTTTGCGCGCAGCGTCGGCCGCACCGACCTCTGGGGCGGCGATACCTCTCAACTGCTCGACTCGATCCGACGCAAGCTGTTCGCGCTCCCGGACGAGACACTGGTGATCTGCGGCCACGGGCCGAACACGACGATCGGCGAAGAGCGCCGCTTGAACCCGTTCGTCGGCGAAGGCTAGATGCCGTCCCAGAGCTTCAACGCACCACGCATCGCTTCGGCCAGCGAGAAGATCCGAATGTTCTTGGAGAGCTCGGCTTGAAGATGCCGGGCATTCCCCCCGCCCAGGTACAGCATGTCGTAGTTGAAGATCGGCTCGAGCTGTGCAACCGCGTCGAGAACGCGCGCTGTCCACTCGACCGGGCCGATACGCTTGAGCTCACTATCTCGTACGAGGTCCTCGTACGTCTGCCCGTCACGAAATGGATGGTGCCCGAGCTCGAGGTTTGGAACCAACACGCCTTGGGTGAACAGCGCAGCGCCCATGCCCGTGCCCAACGTCAGCACGAGCTCCACGCCCTTCCCGCTGACAACGCCGAGACCCTGTAGATCCGCGTCGTTGACCACGCGCACAGGGCGCTGCAGCAGCTGTGTCAATCGCTCTTGCAGGGGCACCCCGTGCCACAGATCGTCCCCGAGGTTCGGCGCGTTCTGCGCGACCCCGTCCTTTACGACCCCTGGGAAACCGACCGAGACGCGTTGATGGGGGGGCAAGGTGCCCGTCATGTCGTAGATCAACGTGAAGACGGCTTCGGCCGTAGCAGGTGCAGGCGTTGGCTGAATGAGGATCTCGGTCGCCGGCGCGCCCTGGTCGCTGAGAGCGAGGACCTTGATGCTAGCGCCCCCGATATCGACAGCGAGCATCGTCATGTCTCGGAGCTCTTGTGCCTTCGAAAGTACTCGATCAACTGACGCGTGGAACCATCGTGCTCGCCCTCCGCGCCGCTCAACTCAGGAAGAACGACCTTGGCCAACTGCTTGCCGAGCTCCACCCCCCACTGATCGAAGCTGTAGATGTTCCAAATCACGCCCTGCACGAAGATCTTGTGCTCATAGAGCGCAATCAGGCGACCAAGCGCCCGCGGAGTGAGCCTTTCAACCATGAACGTGTTGCTGGGGCGGTTTCCAGCGAAGGTCCTGTATGCTTCGTCCGCTGTCTTACCGCGCATCAGTGCTTCGGCCTGGGCGATGCAATTCGCCGCCAAGATATCCTGGTGCTGGCCGATCGGGTTGTGACTCTGCGCCGCGAGGATGAAGTCACACGGGACCAAGTGGGTCCCTTGATGCAGGAGCTGAAAGAACGCGTGCTGGCCGTTGGTTCCCGGCTCTCCCCACACGATGGGTCCTGTCGTGTAGCCAGTGACGAGCGCGCCATCGCGAGTCGCGCTCTTGCCATTGCTCTCCATGTCGGCCTGCTGAAGATACGCGGGGAAGCGGTGAAGCGACTGATCGTAGGGCAAGACCGCGTGCGACGCCGCACCGAAGAAGTTGTGATACCAGACCCCGAGCATCGCCATGATCACGGGAATGTTCTCGCGTAGGGGCGCCGTCTGAAAGTGCTCGTCCACTTCATAGGCGCCCGTCAACAGCTCTTCGAAGTGATCCATGCCAACGACGGTTGCGATCGAAAGGCCGATGGCAGACCACAGGGAGTACCGGCCACCAACCCAGTCCCAGAGCTCGAACATATTCGCGGGGTCGATCCCGAACTCCACCACCGCATCGCGATTGGTGGAAAGCGCCACGAAGTGTTTTGCCACGGCATTCTCAGCGCCGAGCCGGTCGACGAGCCATTGTCGCGCGGACCGCGCGTTGGTGAGCGTCTCCTGGGTCGTGAACGTCTTTGAAGCGATGATGAACAATGTCGTCTCGGGCTGCACCTGGCGCAAAGCCTCCGTCAAATGCGTGCCGTCGACGTTCGAGACGAAGTGCACGCGTAGCCCATGCTGCCAGTAGGGGCGCAACGCTTCGGTCACCATCGCCGGACCGAGGTCCGAACCCCCGATCCCGATATTGACGACGTCGGTGATGGCCCGCCCGGTGTGGCCCATCCAGGCACCCTCTCGAACCGAGGTCGCAAACGCGCGCATCTGCGAGAGCACCCGGCGCACATCGGGCATCACATCCACGCCGTCGACGGTCACGGTGCGCTCGCCGCGATTTCGAAGCGCGGTATGCAGGACCGCCCTCCCCTCGGTCTCGTTGATGGCGTCGCCCGAAAACATACGGGTGATCCAATCGCGAACTCCACACTCCTCGCAGAGTTGTGTCAACAGCGAAACGGTTTGATCGGTGATGCGGTTCTTCGAAAAATCGAAGAGAAGGTCGCCAAGCGTGAGCGAGAAGCGCACGACGCGCTCCGGATCGGCGCGGAAGAGGTCCCGCATCTGAAGGTCAGCAACCTCGCCATGATGTGCAAGCAGCGCCTTCCATGCAGCAGTCCGCGTGGGGTCGACCATCGACCCGAACTTAGCTCTAAATGAGGAGCGGCGCGAGAACGAGCGCCACGATGCTCATCAGCTTCACGAGGATGTTGAGCGACGGACCCGCGGTGTCCTTGAAAGGGTCGCCGACGGTGTCACCGACCACGGAGGCGGTGTGAGCCTCGCTACCCTTCGGATGGACCGAGCCGTCCGTCATCTTATACCCGCCGCCGCTCTCGAACGACTTCTTGGCGTTGTCCCAAGCGCCACCGGCGTTAGCCATGAAAAGCGCCATCGTGACGCCCGACACGGTGACGCCAGCGAGCAAGCCGCCAAGCGGCTCCGCGCCCATGGTGAAGCCCACGACGACCGGGGTGACAATCGCGAGCGCGCCCGGAGCGACCATGCGCTTGAGCGAGGCCTCGGTGGAGATCTTCACGCAGCGGGCCGTGTCCGGCTTCGCCTTGCCCTCGAGGAGTCCCGGAATCTCACGGAACTGACGACGAACTTCTTCGATCATTTCCATCGCCGCAACACCGACCGCCTTCATGGCCATCGACGAGAAGAGGAAGGGGAGCATGCCGCCGAGGAACAGACCGGCCATGACGAGCGGCTTCGAGATGTCGATGCCGTCGATGCCGGCGGTCTGCGCGAACGCGGCGAAGAGAGCGAGAGCCGTCATTGCCGCCGAGCCGATGGCGAAACCCTTACCGATGGCCGCGGTGGTATTACCGACCGCGTCGAGCTTGTCAGTGCGCTCACGCACCTTAGGCTCTTGGCCGCTCATCTCGGCAATGCCGCCAGCGTTGTCGGCGATGGGGCCGTACGCATCGACCGCGAGCTGAATGCCCGTGGTGGAGAGCATGCCGAGCGCGGCGATGGCCACACCGTAGAGGCCAGCAAATCGAGCCGCGATCACCACGCCAAAGGCAATGACGATGATCGGCATGGCGGTCGACTGCATGCCGACGCCCAGGCCCGCGATGATGTTGGTCGCTGTGCCGGTCTTGCTCTGCTCGGCGATGCTATTGACCGGCCCCTTGCCCATCGACGTGTAGTACGAGGTGATGAGGCCGACTGCCACGCCAGCGCCCAGACCAGCGACCGTCGCCCAACCCACGTCAACCCAAGTCACGAGCTGACCCTGCGCGGTCGTCGCGCCACTTGCCGGCCACATCTTGTACGCGATGCCGAAGGTCGCGACGGCCATGACGCCAGCAGCTCCGAACGCGCCCATGTCGAGCGCGTGCTGAGGATTGCCGCCCTCTTTGATGCGAACGAAAAACGTGCCTACGATCGAGCAAACGATACCCGCGGCTGCGATGACCAGCGGCATGATGATCGGCCCTACGCTGTTGCCGTTCGACACGGCGTCAAAACCGAGCCCGAGAACCATTGCACCGATCATCGCGCCGACGAAGGACTCGAAGAGGTCAGCGCCCATGCCAGCGACGTCGCCTACGTTGTCACCAACGTTGTCTGCGATGACGGCGGGGTTACGGGGATCGTCCTCGGGAAGACCGGACTCGACCTTGCCGACGAGGTCGGCGCCAACGTCCGCGGCCTTGGTGTAGATGCCGCCGCCCACACGCGCGAAGAGCGCGATCGAGGAGGCGCCCATCGAGAAGCCCGTGAGGACGTTGACGGTTCGAACGAGCTCCCAGCCGAGTACGTCCTTGAAGACTAGGTAGAGCACACTGAGACCGATCGTCGCGAGGCCGACGACCGTCATGCCCATGACGGTGCCGCCTGAAAACGCCACCTTGAGCGCGGGGGACAGGCCGATGCGAGCCGCCGCCGTGGTTCGCACGTTGGCGTTGGTCGCGACCTTCATGCCGGCCCAGCCCGCCGCAGCCGAACAGGCCGCACCAACGACGAAGGCGCCGGCGATCTGCCAGCCGCGCTCCGGATCGCCGAAGTAGGCAAGGCCCAAAACCGAAGCGACGGCGATCACGAAGATCGTCAGGACGCGATACTCGGCCCGAAGGAACGCCAGAGCGCCTTCCTGAATCTGAGCGGCGATTTCAACCATGTTGGCCTCGCCGGGATCCTGTTGAGCGACCCACCTCGCCTTCGTCCAGGCGAAGAGGAGAGCAAGCACGCCCGCTGCAGGGGCTGCGTAGATCAGATTTTGCGTTTGCATAGGCGCTGAACCTCTATTCGAGCCGACCCCGGTTAATTACTGGCGGGCGGCGCGTTTCTACAAGATTTGAAAATGAGGTCAAACAC
>CAZHPJ010000226.1:0-5435 GCA_964534585.1 uncultured Sandaracinaceae bacterium
CGAAATCGAGACGCCATCGCGTGTGACTGCGCTCGTCGAGCGCTCTGCTTTCAGGAATGCGGCAAAACGGTCCCGGCGTATCTCCGCAGCACGGCGTTCTTCGGGGGGAACGCCCACCGTCACCTCGCCAGTGAAGCCATCGACCAGGACGACCTCGTCGTCTTCAATCTCGATGGGAAGCGGACCGACTCCAACGACCGCCGGCACACCAAAGGTGCGCGCGAGGATCGCGGTATGACTACTCCCCGCGCCCAATTCCGTCACCAGTCCCACGGTTGGAGGCGCCAACATGCGCACTGCGTCGGCAGGAGTGAGATCGTGGGCTATCAACACGGTTGGCCCCTCGGTGGACGGCTCACGTCGATGCTCACCATGTAGGTGACGGAGCAAGTGCTCTTGGACGTGGTCGATATCCCGGGCGCGTTCTCGGAAGTACGAGGATGCGTCCGCGAGGAGCGGCTTTTTGAGACTCTCCGCGACCTGCGAAAGGGCCCACTCTGCGTTGATCTTGTCGTTGCGGATTGCTTCGGAGACCGCGTCTATGAGAAGTGCATCGCCGTGCATCAAGAGGTAAACGTCGAGAATCGGGGCGCACGTCGAGCCGTGCTGTTGCATGAGCTCTTGTTTGGCCGTTTCGATCTCGGCGCGCGACTTCGCGACCGCTTGCTCAAACCGGGCGAGCTCAGACGGGACGGCCGCGTCCTCTATCGGTCGGTACGGCAGTCGGCGACGCTCGCGCCCGATCACCCGAGCCGTGCCCACCGCGATGCCAATCGAGGCGGCGATCCCCTTGAGCCGAGCGGGACGAGTCATGGCTCCTCCCCAAAGCCATCGGCAACCAACGCACAGAGCGCAGCGAGCGCGGCTTTGGCGTCAGCACCTCGGGCATGAAACGTGATCTTCGTGCCCTGCTGCCCACAAAGCAGAAGCACGCCCATGATGCTCTTGGCGTCGGCGACCTGGCCGTCCTTGCTCACCTCGATGTGAGATTGGTATCGATTCGCTAGATGTACCAATTTCGCGGTGGCTCTCGCATGCAGGCCCAGGCGGTTGGACACCTCCACGGTGGCCGTGAGCGCCTCGCTCACGAGGCAGTCCGCTGGGCGTCGCGATGCGAAGCGACGACCTCATGGCAGTCTCCGAGCTGACGACTGAGCTCTTCAACCATCGCCACGGACCGATGCCTCCCACCAGTACATCCGAACGCGATCGTGAGATACGCCTTTCCCTCGCGCGCATACTGCGGGAGGGCATAGTCGAGCAGCGGTCGCAGGTGTCGAAGCAGCTCCTGTGTCTCGGGAGCCTCCATCACATACGCCGACACCTCGGGGTCCATTCCAGTTTTTAGGCGTAACTCTTCGACGAAGTGCGGATTCGGCAGGAACCGCAGGTCGAACACCAAGTCCGCATGAACGGGGACCCCGTACTTGAAACCAAAGGAAACCAAACGAACGACCATCGACGGCCGGTCCGGGTCACGGCCGATGTAGTCCACGAGCTGGTGTCGGAGGTCGTGAACGCTGAATTCGGTCGTGTCGATCACGATGTCAGCACGCGCGCGAAGCCCAGCGAGCCGCTCGCGCTCCCGGGCGATCGCACCGTGCAAGTCTCCCGTTCGAGCCAGTGCGTGAGGCCTGCGGGTTTCGCTGAATCGCCGAACGAGGATGTCGTCCGCGCAGTCCAGGAAGATCACCTGCACTCGGTGCCCGGAAGCTTCGAGCTCAGCAATCGTCTCCTCCGCTCCGGTCAAGAACGCGCCAGTACGAACGTCGATACCCAGCCCGACTCGCTCCGGCACGGCGCTCTCCGGCGAGCGCTCCACCTTCACAGCGCTCTCCTGGCCTACTAGGGCCAGCAACTCTGGGGCCAAGCCGGGCGGCAAGTTGTCGACGCAGAAGAAACCCGCATCTTCCAGCACGCGGAGCGCGCTGCTTCTGCCCGCGCCCGACAGCCCCGTGACGACGACGACATGCGGAGCTTCGCTCATGCCGTGGGCTCCGAGCCCGGGTCTTCCATGTCACCCATCAACGTGTCGATGAATTTCTGCGCGCCGTGATGGCCCGAGGCCTTGAGGATGTGATTGCGCGCCGCTACCTCCAGGATCACCGCCATGTTGCGGCCAGGTCGAACCGGGATTCGCAACATAGGAATCGGAATGCCGAAGATATCCAGCGTCGATTCGTCGAGGCCGAGTCGATCGAACGGCTCGTCGTCGCTCCACGGGCAGATCTCCACCACGAGCTGCACCGTCTTTTCGGCACGGACGGCGTTGGCCCCAAACAGATCGCGGACGTTGATGATCCCGATGCCGCGCACCTCCAGATGATTTCGCAGCAAATTCGGCGCGTGTCCTAGGATTTGCTCGGAGGGAAGCAGCGACAAGATGACCTGATCGTCGGCGACGAAACGATGCCCTCGCTCGACGAGGAAAAGCGCGCATTCGCTCTTGCCAATACCGCTCGGTCCGAGCAGCAATGTGCCGACGCCGTGAACGTCCATCAGCACGCCGTGACGGATTTCGGAAGGTGCGAGGACTCTATCGAGCACGCGATGAATCGCCTGAATCGCGCGGCTGGACCGGGGCTCAGCGATCGCGAGCGGCGTCGAGGTTTCCTGCGCAGCGCGGAGTAGCGCAGCCGGTGGGTCGATACCCCGCGTGACGACGACCAGCGAAAGCCCTAGACCGAACAGCGCACGCACGCCCTGAAGTTGCTCTTCGGGTGACAGCCCTTCGAGGAACGTGATCTCGGTCTCTCCCAGAATCTGAACTCGACTGGGAACCACCCCATGGGTATGCCCAGCCAGAGCGAGTCCCGGCTTTTGCACGCGGGGATGATCGAGGGTGCGCTCCCGTCCCGCCTCACCCGCGACTAGCCGCATGATGGCGTTCAGGCGGGGCTCGGCGAGCAAATGCGCGACCGTAATGCCGCTTTCGACACGCATGCTGGGAAGGCCGCCACGCCGCGAAGAGGAGGACTGGCTCACGCACCCATCATACGCGAGTGCCGCGCGACTGTCTGCCCGTTAGGGCTCGACCAGCACGCGATACGCTTCAGCGTTGTCGACGGCTTTTAGGAGCGCTTTTCGCTTCTCGTCGCTTCGAAGGACGCGGGACACACCTGCCAGTGCGGCCAGATGCTTTTGTGGCATGGACCTTGGTCCTACGATGCCGACTAGAATCTGCACCGGCGAGCGGTCGACCGCGTCGAAGTCGACACCGGCTGGACACACTGCCACCGCTGCTCGCAGCTCGTCCACCCCATCGTAGCGGCCGTGCGGGATGGCGACCCCGCTACCGACACCGGTGCTCGCCAACCGCTCGCGTTCGCGGAGCACGTCGTAGACGGCTTCTGCGTCGGCAGCCCCCTCTGGCATCGTCAGCAGGAACGCAATCGCACGCAGCGCCGCATCTTTGTCGGAAATCGTCAATCCGATGCGCACGCGCTCCGGATGCAGAAGGTCGGTCAGCATGACGGCCAGGCGATACTCCACCCGTCACGCGGGCGCAACGCGGATCAGTCTTCGGGGTGACGGAGGGACTCGCCGCCATGCCGGCGGCGGTCGGTCTCCGTCGCTTTCATGTCGCGAACCTGCCGGTCGATCTTGTCGACGACCTGATCGATGGTCGCGTACATGTCTTCGGACTGACCGTGACCGGCGTACTGATGCCCATCGCCAGTCAGATTCAGATCAACGCGGTGAAGGTGCCGCTCCATTGAAAACGTGAACTCGGCGTGGAGCGGCGCCCTCATGTACTTCTCGATCTTGCCTATCTTTTCGGATGCGTAGTTCTTGATTGCGTCAGACGATTCCATGTTCCGAAATGTATAGCTAATACGCATCAAACCTCCAGCGCCTAAAAGTACTTCTTCCGTTTTGAGGAGCTCAAGATGCCGAGCATTTCGCGATACTTCGCGACCGTGCGGCGGGCAATCCTGATGTCGTCTTGTCCCAGCATTTCAACGATTCGTTGATCTGACAAAGGGGCCTTCTCGTCTTCGCTCCCGATGATGGTCTTGATCGCCTGTTTTACGCTCTCCGAGGCGATGTCGTTCTGGTTATCCCGTCTTATGGCGCTGTTGAAGAAGTACTTCAACTCGAAAGTGCCCCGGTGCGTGTGGACGTACTTGTTACTGGTGACGCGAGAAATCGTACTCTCGTGCATCCCGACGGTCTCGGCCACGTCGCGCAGAATCATGGGCTTCAGGTGCTCGATACCCTGGTCGAAGAAGTCCTGCTGCTTCTCGACGATGCATTCCGTGACCTTGACGATGGTCTTACGCCGCTGGTCGATGCTTCGGATCAACCATTGCGCGCTTCGGAGCTTGTCTTGGATATACTCCTTGGCTTTGGGGTTGTCCGCCATGGCCGAGCGGTAGAAGCCGCTAATCTTGAGCTTGGGCATGCCATCATCGTTCGCTACGACGTAGTATTCGTCCCCTACCCTGTGCACATAGACGTCGGGAACGATGTAGCGCGGCTCCTCGGTTTGGAACCGGCGAGCCGGCCGCGGCTCTAGCTCAGCGATGATCTGCGCCACGTCGTACACCTCATCGAGGGGGCACTGGCACGCTTTGGCAATCGCTGGATAGTGCCTCTTCTCGAGATCGGTCAGATGGTCGGAGAGCACGCGGAGCACTAGCTCGTCCATGCCGTAGTGCTTGGCCTGAATGCGCAGACACTCTTCGAGCGATCGGGCGGCAACCCCAAGCGGATCGAACTGCTGAATCATCGACAGGACTTCTTCGGCATCTTCCGGATTGAGACCAGCCTCGGCCGAGAGTCGCGGCACGATGTCTTCTGGTGCCATACCGTCGATCTTCAGATAGCCGTTTTCGTCGAGGTTACCGATCACCAACACGGCAAAACGGCGCTCGTCCTCGACGAAGTCGCCCATGCGCAACTGCCATTCGAGATGTTCGCTGAGATCTTCGATCGTCGACAGTGTCGCTTCGAGCCCAGGCATCTCTTCATCCGGCCCACGGCGGACCGAAGGCATCGGCGCCTCGTTGGACTGATTCTCGAGATAACGCTCCCAGTCGATCTCCGCTTTCTTCGCCTCGTGGGCCTCGACCTCGGGTGTTGGCGACTCCTCAACGCCTGCACTGCTCGCCTCACGCGACTCGAGCCCCTCTTCGAGTATCGGGTTCTCGAGCAGCTCCTCCTGCACGAGCTCGCTCAGCTCCATGCGCGACATCTGCAGCAGTTTGATCGCCTGCTGAAGCTGCGGCGTCATAATCAACTGTTGCGTTAGTCTGAGTTGCTGCTTGAGCTCCATCCAGGCCCGACCCCCGAGAAGTACCTCGAGTGGTAGTATAGACGGCCCGAGGGCTCAGGGAAACTCGCCCGCCGGGGCTCGCGAATCTTCTCTTGCTCGGCTATTCTGCCCGGGTGGGGACTACGCGGCCATTTCCAGAGGCGGTCGTGGTCGTTGC
>CAZHPJ010000227.1:0-5423 GCA_964534585.1 uncultured Sandaracinaceae bacterium
CATATACCTAATTTGCATATTTCCATTGAATTTTGGTTTTAAATATAACAAGTAGAGTTTCTCGCTTGAATCCTCGACGACGCTGGCCCGGCCGAACACCATGACCGAGCGGTAGTTCATCGAATGGTGAAAGGCGGAGCGAGCGAGAACCAGTCCATCGATCAACGTGACCGTCACACAAGCGGGGGCTCCTTTGGAGAGCGCGTCGAGCATTCGGTTCGCAGTGGACCCATGCATGTAGAGGCTATCGTCGATGCGGGCGTGAATCGTCGGAATCGCAAACGGTTGATCGTCGACCTGAAAGGCCACGTGGCAGATCGGCCCGTCGTCCAGGATTGCGTACACCGTTGCGCGGTCGTAGCGGCCACGCTGGGAGCGGCGCCGCACTCGATTGCGTTCGGTTATCGAAAACGAATCACTCATGTCCAGAGCTTGGACGAAACCGATAGATGGGCAACTGCGCCTAGCACCGGCCCGAACGCTGATGCCCATTCCGGCCAGGCTGCCAGAGATCATGATGAAACCGATAGGGACGAGAATCTTGCCCTTGCGTGGTTCTACGGCCCCACCAGCATCTGGTCGCCGATGTGCGCGCGCACTGCGCCCGCGTTTACTTCGCGCCAGGTAATCTCGCTCTGCCCGTCGTTCTTGTAGGCCACGATCTGTTCTCCGAATGTGACCAATGGGTCTCGCTCGCGCACGAAGATCGTGCCGTCGGACAACACGAGTTGGTTCAGGCCGATGCCATCGACAGGTACACGGCGGACGAGCAGCCATTCGTTGGCGGAGGTCAGGGTGAACGCCACGAGCTCTTGTTGGTCTTGGCCCCACTGCCTTCGGAACAACACATATGCGGCCTGTCCATCGGCGCTGCGGCTGGCTGCTTCCGGGAGAACCGTGAAATCTCCGATGAAGCCGACATGGGGCTCGGCGCGTGAAACCTCATTTCCGTCGGTGTCGAGTACCGCATACGTGGCGTCCGGGGTGACATTCGACGCGCGCACGACGATCGAGCGGCCATCCGCAAGCACTGTGACCAACCGCTGAATCAGTTGCGCAACGAGCGCGCCGTTGCCGCGTCGCAGGGTGTCTAGGCAGCGATAGTGAAGCGTACCGGCTCCGTCGAAACTGAAGTCTTTCCCGACGCGATCGCCGCAAGGCGGAGTGAGAACCACAGGATCGCCGGGGTCGAGGTTCTGCCGAATCCCCGAAAAAGTCGCGAAGTAGTAGATCTGATCATTGTCGGGTCGAAAGGCATAGGTATCTGCGTAGCAGTCGAAGCCGCTGAAATAGGTCGTCTCGAGCTGCGGCCAGAATGCTTGCAGAGCGTCGGCGCCACACGAGCCCTCCGCAGTCGTGCCCAAGAAGTACGCTTTTTTCGTGAATGGGCTCGTGTTTGCGATGGAGGCGTCTGGACACACGTTGCCGTTGTCGATCTCGCCGTCGCAGTCGTTGTCCTCACCGTCACACCACTCGGCCTCGATCAACGGGCAGTCGCTTCCGCCCGTACCGCCGGAACCCGCAAATCCACCGACGCCACCAACGCCGCCCGCGCCACCAACGCCCCCTGCGCCGCCCGTGCCACCAACGCCGCCAATGCCTCCTGCGTCGACGTTGGTCGGCCCCGTGCAGACGCAAGGCCCGAGAACGCCAGCGACGTCACATATCTGAGCGCCCGAGCGACCATCGGTGCATGCGCACTGCAGGCTTTGCCCTTCGAGGCAGTCAGTGTCGTCTACAGCGTTGGTACTGCAGCCGGCAAGCGAGGCACAGCACCCAAGGGCGAAGACCAGGCAAGAGATTCGCATGTGCGGACGATATCCCGATTAACGGAGAATCTTCAATCCGCTGGGCCAAGCGGCCACTGCATGGCTTGACTTCAGGCTAAGCGCTGCTAATGACAGTATTGTCATTAGTGGGATCCACGCAAGC
The DNA here is from genome assembly GCA_964534585.1 of uncultured Sandaracinaceae bacterium. Taxonomy (GTDB): domain Bacteria; phylum Myxococcota_A; class Polyangia; order Polyangiales; family Houyiibacteriaceae; genus SG8-38. The sequence goes on from CAZHPJ010000227.1 coordinate 1,933, forward strand.
AGATGACCCGCCACGCCACAAAACGTCTCACCAGCGCCCCCAGGCGACGGCGCCTGGCACCGTCAGAGCGAAAACAGGAGCTCCTCGAGGCCACGCGCGAGGTGATCCAGCGCTACGGCTACCACGGGGCTTCGGTGCCTCGGGTGGTGACCGTCGCCGGCACCTCGCAAGGGAACTTCTATCGCTACTTCAAGAACCTCGACGAAGCGTTTCTCTGCGTCGTTCGTGAACCTCTGCGCCAAATCTCGGCCGCTGCCCACGCGATCGATCTTTCCCACGCTACCACCCCTTCGCGGCTCGAAAGTGCGCTGCTCGTCTTCTATCAGCAGCTGGCGTGCCTGCTGCGAACCGACGCGATTCTACTGCGCGAAGCGTTGCTCGTTGGCCAAGCCGCACGGGGCCCGGTGGGCCGCGAGATAACCGGCTTCCTCAGACGCATGCGAAGCTTGGCCGAAGCGCTATTCCATGCCTACGCGGGAAGGGCCCCGTTTCGCCCGAATCTGGACCCCGCCATCGTCTCGGGCGCCATGCTCGGTATGATCGTCGGCGCGGTGCAAGAAGCCGCGCTGTTGCGCCGCACCTTTGATGTGGAGACCTGGGCCGTGCAGATGGCGCGGTTCGAGACCGGTGCTCTCGTGGATCCCGCCGCCTACGCGACGGATGGAAGGAGCTCGAAATGAGGCTCAAAGCAATCGTGCGTGCGTTTCGTATCGCGTGGTGGCTATTCAGCGAGCAGTCGCGCTGGCGTCGCACCAAAGTCATGGGGATTGAAAGCGATGAGGCACGAGCGGCTGCGCAGCGCTTCGTTCGCTCCCTGCTCGACCTCGGGCCAGCGTTCGTCAAGCTCGGCCAGATCCTGAGCACCCGGCCCGACTTTCTGCCTCGCCCGTATGTCGAGGCGCTTGCCGTCCTGCACGAGCGCGTGCCACCCGTGCCTTTCGAGGCCATAGCCCGCGTTTGCCAAGTCGAGCTCGGCCGCACTGTCGAGGAAGTGTTTGCGAAGTTCGAGCGCGACCCCATCGCATCGGCGTCGGTGGCGCAGGTCCATCTCGCAGAGCTTCCTGACGGCCGGTCCGTCGCCGTCAAGGTTCAACGTCCCGGCGTCAAGGCGGCCATCGAGCAGGACCTTCGCGCCCTCGGTATCATCGTCACACTCGTGGCGTTGGCACGGCGTCGGCTGGCTCGAAACCTCAATCTACAGGGTGCCTTTGCCGAGTTCGTCTCGTACACCCGTCGCGAGCTCGACTTTCAACACGAGGCGCAGACGCTCACGCGATTTCGCCACAACTTCTGCGACTGGCCCGACGTTGTGTTCCCCGAGCCCGAAGAAGCCTTGACCACGACTCGTGTTTTGACCATGCAGCGCGTTGAGGGACTACGGGTGCACGAGGTTCCCGCACGCCTCTCGGAAGACGTGCGCAGGCGGCTCACCGAACGCCTGGTCGAGATGTTGATGAAGATGTTCATCAGCGATGGCTTCTTTCACGCCGACCTGCACCCCGGCAACATATTCTTCGGGTCCGACGGTCGGCTAGTGGTGCTCGACGTCGGCATGGTGGGAACGCTCACCGAGCATCAGCGCAACCGATTCCTGCTCTATTGGCTGGCCGTGACGCGCGGTGACAAACGCGGTGCTCTGGCTCATCTCGAGGGGCTGGCACCCAGCGGACCCGGGGCCGACGAGAATGCGTTCCGCCAGGAATTCGACGCGCTGCTCGACTCCTTTTACGCCGCGACCATCAGCGAGCAGAGCTGGACGCAAACGTTCGTTGCGATTATTGGGGCGGCCGCGCGCTGTGGGTACCGGGTGCCGAGCGAGATGCTGCTCGAAGCCAAGGCCCTCACCACGGCGGAGGCGCTGGTGTTCGCGTTGCTTCCGGAGGCGAAGTTCGCCGAGCTGGCACGTCCGTTTGTCCACCGAGAGTTTGCCCGCATCTCCGGGTCGGAGAACGTCCGGCGCCGTCTAGCTCACAGCCTTCCCGAGTGGCTACTGCTCGGCGAAGCGCCGCCCTCAACCGACTTGGCGACGCTGCCCGATCTCGAGAGCTGGCAGGACCTCTGGGGCGAAGTCGCCAAGGGTTGGGCTGGGGAGATGGAGCAGCATGTCCACGTCGCTCGCGAAAAAGTCCACGGAGAGGCGGAAGTCATCATCGACAAACCGCTGCGTGAGGTCTTTCACTTCGTGTCACGCCTGGCTCGCTACGAACAGTGGCACCCGACCTACACGGCAGACTCCCGCGTCATCCACGTCGGAGGCGAGTGGATCTGTTTGAGCCCCGAACGAGTGGGATCGGTATTCCGCGTCGACGAGATCGCCGACGGGTACCACGTGCAGAGCAATGGGGAAGTAACGGAGTTCGAGCCCTACCGTCGCTTTAAATGGCGCGCGCCTTTGTCTTTGTTGCCCCTCATCCACATCGGGACCTGCTTTACCTTCGACGAAGTGGCGCCTGGGCGTACCCGCGTACACGAGTATTTCTACTATCTGGAAAACGACTTGTTCGAGCTGGCTAGGCACCGGCCATCGCTGGCGGCTCTTCGCGCGCTGCAGTGCCACATCCACGAGGAGCTCAGCGGCGTCAAGCGACTGCTCGAATCGGGCGATCATCAACCGGAGGATCTCTGTGACCTCTGGGCCGGGGTGACCGAGCCGACTCGCGTGGCGCAAAACTACATGCGGCCCGTGTCCGTTCCCACGTTCGAATAGAGGGGACCGCGTTGCGGTGTGCTCGTCACCTATCTGTAAGAATGCCGCTGGCTGCCTCGATTGCGTTTTCGCTTACCCAGGACTGAAGCATTGGGTCAGACTGATCTCTGTTCAATCGATCGATGGAGGCGATGGCTTCGGCGCGGAACTGATGCTTGATCCGCGTGTAGGAGTCCGCCGGCATGGAGGCGAGGTCATGCGCGATCTCGATTGCGCGAGGCAGCAGTTTTTCTGCCGGCTGCAACTCGTCGAGCACGCCGCGCCTTCTGGCCTCCTCGGGCCCGAAGTTCTTGGCGTACAAGGTCGTACGCCGAAGGTCGGCGGGTGCGAGCTCAGCCTTTACGACGATTGTCGGTGCGGCTGGGAAAGGTATGCCAGCCCTGGCTTCCGTCAGACCGAACCGAGCATCGCGAGCCGGCCCGACGCGATAGTCCGCGGTGAGAACCAGAACGAACGCGCCCGCAATGGCGTGGCCGTTCACAGCTGCGACGAGGGGTTTCGCGAAGGCATAGAGCCTTCCGATCAGGCTATTGATGAGCTTGAGAAACTCCCGCTGTCTCTCCGGTTCATAGAATGGGATGACGCGCAGGTCGAGTCCGCCGGAGAAGAATGAGCCGGCTCCTGTTAGAACGATGGCTTTCGCCCCACTTGCTTCTGCGATGTCAAACGCTGCGGTCATTTCGAGGGCGGATTCGTAGGTGATCGCGTTGGCAGGCGGCCGGTTCATGGTGATGACCGCGACGCCATCAATCAGCTTAGTCGTCACTTGCTCGATAGCCATTTT
>CAZHPJ010000228.1:0-5396 GCA_964534585.1 uncultured Sandaracinaceae bacterium
CAAAAGCTCGGTGATACGGCTTGCTGCCCATGAACGCCGGCAGGAACGAATGGTGAATGTTGATGACATGGCCCCCGTAGCTCTTCAGAAAATCATCCGTGAGAATCTGCATGTACCGGGCGAGCACGACCAAGTCGATGCCCTCGGCCCCAAGCAGCTCGAGGGCTTTGTCTTCCTGCGCGCTCTTTGTCTCTTTGCTGATCGGTAAGTGATGAAACGGAATGCCAAACTGCTTTGCGACCGGCTCGAGGTCCGCATGGTTGCTGATGATCATCGGTATTTCTGTGGACAACTCGCCGGCGCGCTTCCGCAGTAGCAGATCGTACAAACAATGGTCGTATTTCGAAACGAAGAGCGCAGTCTTGGAGCGGCGGAGGCCGTTCGCGATGCGCCAGTTCATCGAGAAGTGCGCGGCAACCTCCGAAATCGCCGTCTCGAGGCTGGTGCGGTCGGTGTGAAGCTCCGACAGATCGAACTTGATGCGCTGGAAGAATTGGCCGGCAACCGGGTCGGTATGCTGGTCGGCGTCGAGGATGTTGGCGCCATGTCCGTAGAGGACTTGCGCCAGCGCAGCGACCAGGCCTTTGCGATCGGGGCAGCAGACGAGCAGGGTGGCGATTTGCTCCACGACCAAGTCTTTAGCTGTTGAGCGAGCGATCGGCCAGCGGCCGCCAGGCTACCGGCTCAGCCGCTCCATAGCATCGCCGAAGATGTAGACGAGTTGCAAGACGCCAGCCACGGTGCCGAGCACGGCCCCGGCGGCGATCAATTTCCACTCATCCTGCTGGAAGGCCGGTCTGAGCACCCCTTCGTAGCTTTCACGATCGAGCGCCTTCATGCGGCGTTCGAGCTCTCCTTGGAGGTCTACCGATTCGCCGGCGAAAGTATGAAAGAACCCGCCAGGTCTCGGCCATTCTGCTTTGATTCGTTCGAGGAGCTCGGCTCGGAGGGTAGGGCGCTCCTCTTCCGGCAAGAGCAGCTTGGCCATCGGGTGAGCCTCGTACTTTGCGATCAGCTCGCTGATGCGGTGCTCGACGATTTCGTTCATCCGCGTTGCGCCATCGCCTTCCATGACGGTCGTCACGATGTTGTCCGCGTTCAGCACGCGCGTCGCGACCGTGCGACCGAATGCCTCCGCCACCTCGTTTTGCCGCTTGTGAAACAGGCCCTGCACGGTCATCGGGCCGAGCTTCACGGGCTCGCGTGGAGCGAACACTAGCTTGATCGCGATCCAGTTGGTCAGATAGCCGACGAAGAACCCAGCCGCGGGAAGGATCCAAGCCACGGGGTAGAGCACCCAGATGGTCATCTGGATGAGTCCGAAGAGGAAGCCGAAGTAGAGGCCCGAGCGCTCGATGAACTTGAACTCCTTGCGGCCAACCTCGTAGAACATCTCGCCCATGAGTCCCTTGTGGCGCTCCATGGCTTCGAGAACCGTCTTCTCGATGTCCATGATGTCGTCGATGTCATCCGCCATGTCCATGGCGATCGCCCGTGAGACTTCGACCACCTCTGTGCGCACTTGCTGGCGCACCTTGCCTTGCATGAACTCGCCCGCGTTGTCCCACATCGGCTTTGCATGCTTGTTCGCAACCTCGTCGATCACCTGCTCCGTCACGTCGTCGATGACAGCGCCGAGCTTTCCTGTGAACACGTCAGCATTGAATGTTTCTTCGAAGAGCTGCTGCAGGGACAACAGCTTCTGAGTGATTAGCGTGTTGGAGATCTTGGCGAGCCGAACCGTGTTGGCCGGGATGACTCCTTGCCAGCCGAGATAGGGCGGAATGCCAACAAACTCGACCGGATGGAACATCATTTTGATGGCGACGATATTCGTAAACCAGCCGACCAGCGCGCTGATCAGCGGGATCAGCAGGACGATCGAGTTGTCTTGAATGCGGCTCAGAAGGTCCATCTACGTCGATGCTCAGGCGGTCATGTCACGGAGAGTAGATGTGCATCCAGTAGAGCAGCAGTGCGATCGTCTTGCCGTCTTCGATATGCCCGTCCTTGAGCATGTCTCGTACTTGCCACTGGGGCATCGGGAACACTTCGATCTCTTCGGTCTCGTCGAGCGCCTGGGCGGTTGCCTCGAGCTCGGTGGCCAGAAAGCCGTACATCCGCTCGTTCAGGATGCCAGGAGACGCGAAGAACTCGGTAATGGGCTTGATTGTGCCGGCCCGATAGCCTGTTTCCTCCTCGACCTCGCGTGCGGCGCAGACCTCGGGCGCTTCGCCGGGCTCGAGCGTGCCAGCCGGCAGCTCCCATAGAACCTTGCCAACGGTTCTGCGGAGATTGCGGATCATCACGATGCGGCCGTCGTCCAGCTGGGGGAGGATCACCGACGCTCCCGGGTGCTCGACTACGTCGCGGATGATCTCACCACCGTCCGGGCCCTCGAATCTCAAGCGAGCGACCTCGAACGTTGCAGCCGTGAGGAGCAGCTCGCGCGATTTCATGGCGCGCATCATGGCTGACTCTTGCCAGCTTTTCACCTCAATTTGACTCGATCGTGCGGGATCGCCATTGTGGAGGCGTGCGGCTCGGGAATCTAGGGGGTTCGCCGTTGGCGATCGTGCTGGTTGGGGTGGCGGTGGCAGGCGTTTGGACGCTCGGCTACAGCGCTTCCACGACCTCCGCCGACGGGTCTCCGAAGACGCCCGCTTCAATCGGTGAGACCGGGATGCTAGAAGCGGTCCGCTTGCGGCAACGCATGGGGCCGAGGCTCTTGCAGCCCCCGCCAAACGATATGCTCGGCCTCGACATCGCGATCGAGGATCGTGACGGCAAATCGATGGAAGCGTTGCACCGGTCTCTGCGGCGCGCGGCAGCGGGCGAAGGGCAGGCCAGGCTGGTCTTCTTCGGCGCGTCGCATGTCGCGAGCGATCTATTCACGGGGTACATTCGCCGGGAGCTCCAGACGCGTTACGGGGACGCCGGTCATGGCTTTCTAGTTCCCGTACATCCGTGGCGCACCTATCGGCATCGCGACATCAACATCGAGAGCGACGGCAAGCGATGGGAGACGCAGCGCATTCATGTCGGTGACTCGGAAGTCCAGCGCGTCGGCATCGCTGGCATCGCCATGGTGAGCAAACGCCCCGGGTCGTTCGGCGCCGTGTATACGGCCGAGCAGGGCGAGTACGGACGAACTGCGAGCTTTTTTGACCTGTACTACATGAAGTACCCCCGAGGCGGGGACATGGACATCTTGATCGACGGCCGGCGGGCGCGACGCATTTCCACGCGTGCGGCAAAGCCTTCGACAGCCTACGCCACGTTTCGCGTCCCCGATGCCCCCCATCGTTTCGAAATTCGCACCCTGAGCAAGCGCCCTGTCTGGCTGTTCGGTCTCGCGGTCGAGCGTGACCAGCCTGGCGTCGTCGTAGATACGCTTGGCATCAATGGCTCCCGCGCCCGATATCAGCTGCTTTGGGACGATGAGGTGTACAGGGAGCACCTTCGCAGGCGGAAGCCCGATTTGGTCGTGCTCGCCTACGGGACGAATGAAAGCGGCGACGAATCACCCATCGAAGACTACGAGCGTGACCTGCGCGCAGTGGTCGAGCGCATACGGGACACGGTACCTGAAGCCTCCTGTCTGTTGATCGGTCCTTCGGATCGGCCGATGCAAGTCGAAGAGCGGGTGTTCGAAGATCGAGGTCGCACCGCCCGCGTGATCGAAGTGCAGCACCGGGTCGCGCTAGAGCACGGCTGCGGCTTCTTCGACCTAGTGGCGTTCCAAGGCGGCGCGCTTTCGATGTTGCAGTGGGCCGCAAACGATCCTGCGTACGCGTCGCAAGATCACATCCACTACACCCGGCTCGGTTATCAGCGGCTGGGTGAGGTGCTGTTGTCGGCGTTGCTCGAGGGGATGTCCGAGAGGTAGCCGGCAAAGCCCGCCAGGAGGGCCTTGTAGAACATGTTTCCAATGACCTCGTAGCCTGCCGGCGTCGCGTGGCGGAAGTCGCCCATGGCAAGTCGGGGCTGCGCCCTGTACCAGCGTCGCATGGCATCCTTGCCTCCCATCGCTTGCCATGTGTCGTAGAAGGCGCATCCGGAGTCGAAAGCAGCGCGCCGCTGGGCGGCCACGATCAGGGGAATCGTTGGCAGGGTGCGGATGCGTCCGCGGTGACGCCTGGCCTGGTCGAGCGGCGCGAACACGAGGCAGCTCAAGTCGTCGCGCCCTTGACGCATGCGGCGCAGGACCTGCAGATAATCCTCGTAGAAGGCCTCTTCCGTTCGGTCGTCGCTTGCCTCGTTGCCACCAAATCCGAGGACGATGAGGTTCACGCCTCGCTGTTTGAGCTGGGTTTTGATGTGCGCTTCGTCGTAGTTGAGCAGACGATTGGCGCGCGCACCGACCAGACCGAGTGAGTCGTACACCACGCCCGGGCCCTCGCGCTCGACCGCGACTCCGTAGAAGTTGACGGTGCCGCCCCTCGCATAGCGAAGCTCGATTCGATGGGGCCCGTCGGGTGCTTTGATCGAGTAGACCCCATCGCCGAAAGCGTCGGCCTTGGTCGATACGATCTCTCGTTTCTCTTTGTCGAGTCGGACGGAAAATTTTCCGCCTCGCGGTTGCTTCTCGTAGTAAATGTCGAACCGAGACGCGTTGGTTCCGACGTCTCCTCGTTTTGCGGTGCCGATCCGAGCCCATGCGCCTCGCCGCGCTCTCGATTGCACGCCTCCGTAACCGTAGCGGCCGTCGCGATTCTGTCGGCGAACGACCTCGCGCACATCCCAGGCATCGGCGTTAGACGATTGCCGGACGCCGTGGTGCTTGTACGGGATATACCCTTTGGCGGCGAGAACGAACCCGTGGCCTGCGTCCCCGAAGCGTGCCTGAAGGTTCTCGCGCACGGTCGAGGTGATCAGATCGGTTGCGATGCTGGAGTCGCCGTAGTGCCCCACGCGGGTGATCGCGCCGTTCTCAGCCCGCGCGGTCTTTTCGAGCGCTTCGTAGAACGCGCGCATGCCGCGCCCAGTCGGATCTTCGATATAGACCGAAATTCCGGCGTACTCCGTCGGGTCGATCTTCAGGCCGTCTTCTACCTTGGTTGGAGGCGCAATGGCCGGTTTGGTGCCGAGGTTTGCTGCCACGGTCTCGCCCACCGCCTCGGCCAGACGCGCGGCCCCGGCTTTCGTGATGGTCGACCCGCGATACGATCCCCCGTGACCCGCGAATGCGGGGATCTCCCCCCATTGCTTGAAAAGGCGAACGATAGGGAAGCCCTCCTCTCCCGGAATCCAGGGACGCAGCCGCTCCATCGGTGGAATCACATAGGTCAGCGCGCATGCCGCGAACATGAACACGGTCACCGTGATCAGGTGCTGCAATGGCGTGAGTTGGTTGTAGGTTCGTTTGAGCATTAGAACTGGAAGTAAATGTAGGG
>CAZHPJ010000229.1:0-2019 GCA_964534585.1 uncultured Sandaracinaceae bacterium
GAGGCCCGTCCCGAAGAGCCCATCGACGATGAGCGTCGCGCTCGCGAGGTGCTTGCTGATCGACTGGGCGTCATCCGCAGAAACCTCGGCGGTCTCGACACCGAGCTTGCCGAGCAGCGCCCAGTTGGCTTGCGCATCACCGCGCACACGCGCCGCGTCCCCGAGCAGCACGGCGAACGGCCGGTGCCCCAGCAATGCTAGACGCCTCGCAACTACCCAGGCATCGCCTCCGTTTTGGCCTGGCCCGCCGACGAGGACGACTCGCCCGAGGCGGTCAGCAAACACGTCGCAAATCGCGTCGGTCGCGCCACGCCCAGCGTTCTCCATCAACACCAAACTGACGACACCAAGCTCGTCCACAGCCGCACGATCGACATCGCGCGACTCCTCGCGTGTAAAAAGTCGCTGCACGACCGGATTATGCCTTTAAACTGGATTCGGCACACCCTATGCTCGGCGAATGGATGCAAAGGCCCCCACCGAGTCGTTTACGGAAATGACCGAGCTCGTTCTGCCGCAGCACACCAACGCGATTGGCACTGCGTTTGGCGGCGTGATCATGAGCTGGATCGACATCTGCTGCTCGATCGCCGCGATGCGACATTGCGGACGCGTGTCGGTCACGGCGCGGATCGACGCACTCGAGTTCAAGGCGCCGATCAAAATGGGCGATGTGGTGCGGTTGACCGCCCGCCTCAACGCCGCATTCACGACTTCGATGGAGATCGGCGTGCGGGTGGAACGCGAGCACGCGCGAACCGGGGAGCGCTCGCTGTGCGCCGATGCCCGCGCAACCTTCGTCAACCTCGGTGCCGACGGAAAGCCCTGCCCCGTCCCGTCGCTCATCGCCGAAACGGACGAGGATCGGCATCGCGCTGCAGCGGCCGCCGAGCGACGTAGGCAACGCCGTTCGGCCGACGCGAACCAAAAATGATGCCTGTCGCCAATTTCTGACGACGGCCGTCGTCATTTCTCCCTGATCCCGCCTCGCAGATCACGGAATCACAGCGTTTTTCGACTGGCACGTGCCCTGCACCTGAAAGGCGACCGAGCCAGCCGCGTGGTGCAGCTGGCGCCGAGGAGGTTGCCGCCATGACCTGCGCTATCAGAAAGATCCCGCCGAGGCTCGTGTGTCCTGTCACATCGGCAGCCGCCTCTAGCGTCGAGGGAACCGAACGCCGCGAGATGTTCCGTGACGCAGCCCTGGGTCTCGACCGGACACGCCGGGAGCTTGGCAAGACCGAAAGCGATCGAGTGCGTCCGCTCTGGGAAGGCTTGATGCGTGGACGCTTGACGCTGGTCGACTGGTTCGACGCCGATGGACGGCGGCTCATCCTCATCAAGCTCAACGGCTCCAAATCTGGTTGTGCATGCGGGCTCACGGTGCGCGAGCGCGAAGTTGCACTGAGCGCAGCGCTCGGCGAAAGCAACAAGATCACCGGCTACCGTTTGGGGATCAGCCCGTCGCGCGTGTCAACCTTGCTCAGGACGGCGATGCAAAAGCTCGGCGTCAGGACGAAGGCGCAACTGGTGGTGATGGTTCGAGTGCTGGGCACTCAGCCCGAGCGTGCCTGATGTCTGCAGCGGAAAACCTAGACCCATGGCCACGCATGCGCGAAGTCGTGGCTTCCGTCGTGACCGGGCTTCGCGGCGGACGTTTCATCGAGGATACGCTCGAGGCCTTGTGTACCTAGCGGTGCTCGCCCAACATGTGACGGAGATGTTGAGGCGCGTACAGCGGGAGCTCAAAACGGTGGCGGGCCCGGTGCCCTATGCGGCCGCCGGATCGTTCGCCGCAGTCCCACTTTGGTCGCGACCAACTTCCACTCGACGCGGTCGGAGCCTGATCGGCGTGATGTACTTGGAGTTCCCTGCGAACGAGGGGCATTCTCGGGTGCTATCTCGAAGAGGATGGGTCTGGTCGAGTACGCGAACAAAGGGACTCTGATCCTCGATGAGGTGCTGAACCTGCCCCGCCACGCTCAGCAACTGCTGCTCGACTTCACGCAGTTCGGCTCG
>CAZHPJ010000229.1:2119-5395 GCA_964534585.1 uncultured Sandaracinaceae bacterium
GAACCTGCCCCGCCACGCTCAGCAACTGCTGCTCGACTTCACGCAGTTCGGCTCGCGACGGTCCCCATCGTGCTGCCGCCACTCCGCGACAGGCGTGACGACATCCCCAAGATCGCCATTCGCTATCTGAATCGGACCGATGGGCAGACCGACTGGGAGCTAGACGGCGGACCCTGTCATCGAAGCGCGCCATCTGGACCTCGATGGCGAACATCCCGGCCGGTCGACCGCCACGCCGCGCACCGCCCAGCCCAGCAGCGGATCGCCCAGCAACCAGATCCAAGGCCGTTGGCAGCAGCTCGCCGAGCAAAAAGAGGGCATCGTTGCCCGTACCGCCCGAATGCTTTCCGTTCCGCTGACCGGCGAAACCGAGTGAGCAGAGAAGTACGGAAGACCCTCGACTTCGACCTCACGACGTGATCAACTCGCGGTCAGGACCGCCGATGCCCCTCCTCCCGAGAATCCACCTATTCGAATTCAACGATCGCGATTGGGCTCCCGCAAGCTTACGCGACACCATCGTCGAGACTCTGAGCCGTTCCTTGGATTGGGGCGGCTTCCTTCGACCGCTGGCGCCCGTGATCGACCGCTTCCTTGCTGCGTCGGGGACCCGCGAAGTGCTCGATCTCTGCGCTGGGGCCGGCGGGCCGGCAGTCATTCTCAGCCAGGAGGCGGAGCGGTTGGGACTCAGCCCTCCCCGGTTCCTGATGACCGACCTCTTCCCCCGGGTGCCAATCTGGACGCGCGCAAAGCAGCAGCGTCCGAACAGCATCGATTTCATAGTCCAGCCCGTCGATGCAACGCGCATTCCCCCTTCGCTGTCAGAGGGCCGTGCTCGAATCATCGTCAACGCCTTTCATCATTTTCAGCCCGACCTGGCAGGCGCCATCCTCCGGGACGCGGTCGACAGTCACGCGCCGATCTTCATTTCCGAATCTTTCGAACGTGACCCTAGGGGTGCGCTTCCCCTAATCCCGATCGCGATCCCTTCTCTCCTTCTCACACCTTTGCTCTCACCTCGGGACCGGCTCGCCAAAGCCGCCTGGACCTGGCTGACGCCCATCGGCCTCGCCGCAGGAACCTGGGACGCCATCATCAGCACCCTACGTATCTACTCCGAACAGGACCTGCGCGACCTCGTCGCGCCCTACGGTCACGGTTACGAATGGAAGTACGGAACCTACGAATATCCGTTCGGAGGTCGTGGATGCTACTTTCAGGGCATTCCTTTGCGGGATCGTGCAGAACCCGCTTCCAAGACCAGCCGCGCTCTCAGTTGAGATAGCGGGCGTCGACGAGCGCGCCGAGCACTACCTTCGCGCTCGAACGTTCGTAGCCGTAAACGCCGATCAGCACCTGGAGGGCCTGTTGCGCAGCTTCCCGCAGGTCCTCGTCGAGCGTGTCGTCTTCTTCCAAGAGCGCGACGATCGCTTGCCCGATTTCACCGACCTGGTCGTGACGGTCGTCGAAGTACGCCTGGCGCAATTGCTCGATGTAGCGCGGGAAGAGCTCCTCGTACTCGACGTCCTGCTCCGGATGATCGATCGCCCATGCGGCGACGCCGTTCAGCAGGTCGTTGCGAAATGCCTGCGCGTCGTCAACGCTCAGTTTCTCTTCGACGCTCTTCATGAGGTCGACGTCTGCGTCTTCGTCTTGGCCCGTCACTGGGTTGAAGATTCGCTCCTTCTTCACCCAGTGCGAGACATGAGTCACGTAGCGCCCGAAAAGCCCCAAGTGGCTGTGCTCGTCGATCAAGCCGCTGGCAGCTCGAAGCTCGCCCTCGACGACGTCGAGCCAGCGCTGTTTGACGACATCCACGAAACCGCGGTGATCGCGGTACGGGCCGTCGACCTGCTCTTTCAGGAACTCGTAGTCATCGCGAGCACAGAACTCGGCGAGCCGGTTCAGGAAAGTCACGGGGGAAACGCAGGGCTCGTCGAAGACGGCCGCCGCGTCGAGCAGGAGCATTCGAATCTCGCGTGGCGAGGCCCCGTTGATGCCTTCATAGTCCGACGTAGCCGCTCCTTGGAGCTCGACTTCCGCAATGCCCCCAGCGAGGATCTTCGCCTGGTCGGCCTCCAAGCGCGCCGGGACCACGCCATCGGCCAAGAGGTCTGCCTTTTCCAAAGGCGTCAACGACGCGGCGATGGTGCCGAGCTCGCTGTCCGCGAACTGCAAGGCATCCGGCCTCCGAAGCCGCGTGAGCACCGACCAGAGCGCGGCGACGTACGTCGTGTGAGGCGCGACGTGCTTGGGGATCTGCGGAACGATCTGACCGTCGTAGATCTCGCGCTCGCGATGAACGTCGAGCAAATACGACATGCGAATCCGAACGATGCGGCCGCGGAACGAGTTGAACTCGGGGTGCTGGCGAAACGCGCTCAAGTGCAGCTCGTTTGAGCTCGCGATCATGACGGCATTGATGGGCAGATTGGACATCTGCAGCGACACCTCACCGTTCTCGATCGCCAACAACAAGTACTTCCACGCCTCGATGGGCCGCTTGAACAGGTCGCTGAACTCGACGATGCCCCCGGACGCGTCGACGAGCTCGCCGAAAGGCTCAAACAAAGTCAGCGCGCTCAGGGACGCTGGCAGCGATTCGATCGACCGGTCCGCAGTGATCTGACGCTCCGACGCGTCGACGGACATCTGCGGGCCGATGGTTACCGCCCCGACGCGGTAGCGCCGTGAGATATAGAAACGCTCGACCTGAATGTGCGCGAGCACCCGCTCGAGGTCGCCGCGATACGCCGTCAGGAGCGCCTGAAAGATCTGTTGGTTCTTGCGAGCGAGCTGGCCGGTCCATACCCAGTCGGGCGCCGCCTCCGAAAGGTCAGCCGTTTCGTAGACGCTCGCGATCAGCCGTTGACGCACGTCGCGCGGCAACAACAGGAGCGGGTGCTCTCGCACCGAGCTCTGGAGCTTGGTAGTAATCCGCTCTTCGGGCAGGTGGGCGAAGGAGTCGCCCGTGCCGAGCTCGTCGGCCGAGGTCGAGAAGCCGATGCCCCCCCCTTCATGGACCCGCGGAAAGATCCATGAGAACCGATAGAGCGCGCCGTCGTCGGTGTCGGAATACGCCTCGAGCCCCCGCATGAGGCACGCGGCCAAGGTCGACTTGGCGCTGCCGTTGGGACCGTGGAGCAGGATGAGCCGATTGGCGCGCCCTTCTCGTTCGAACCCGTCCGGGATCCGATAGGACGCCTCCTGCGCTCCTTCGTGCCCCGCGAGTCGAGCGCGGAGCCGCAGCTCGGCGTGGTGTCCGGTGTCGTGTAG
>CAZHPJ010000230.1:0-5376 GCA_964534585.1 uncultured Sandaracinaceae bacterium
GATACTGAATCAGATCGGCAATGCGCGTGACGTTGATCGGGTCTAGACCTGTGGTCGGCTCGTCATAGAGCAGGACCTCAGGCCGGATCGCAAGCGCCCTCGCGAGCGAGACCCGTTTCTTCATCCCAGCGGACAAATCTGCGGGCGCGGTCTCTTCGGTGCCAGGCAGCCCGACGTAAGTAAGTGACTCGCGGACTCGCTCCGAGATCTGCGTTTCGCTCATGTCGAGTTGCTCGCGCAGGCCGTAGGCGACGTTTTCCTTGGTGTTGAGCGAGTCAAAGAGGGCCCCGGCTTGAAACAGCATGGCCACCCGCCGACGAACCGGGGAATACTCTAGCTCGCTCATCCCCGAGATCTTCTGGCCGTCGAAGAAGATGCTGCCGCCATCTACGGTGAGCAGACCGATTAGCATCTTGAGCATGACGCTCTTGCCTTGGCCGGAGCCGCCAATGATCGTCAGCACCTCACGTTCCTTCACGTCGAGATTCAGGTCCCGATACACGACCTTTGGCCCGAAGGCCTTCTTGACCCCGCGGAATTCGATGAGCGCCATCGGCCCGACTTTAGTTGGGGTTGCGTGGCTCGTCGACTACTGTAACGGGCATGCGTCGCGGCTTTGGATGGGTCCTCCTCAGCGCCTGCCTCCTGGTACCGCTAGGGAGTTGTACGGGCAGAGCCGAGGCAGTCCGGGCGGCGCAACCCTACGTCGAGAACTTCGGCGACCTGCGTTTGAGGGCGCTGAGCCTCCTCGAGCTGCGCGCCAACGTCCAACGGCGGCGATTGCTTGCCAAAGCCATGCACGGTGACGAGGAGTCGCTTCCGAACAACTTGAAGCCACTCCTCGAGCGGATGCGAGCCGAGAGGGCGGAGGTCACCGACAAAGAGCTGGAGCACGGCGAAGCGCTGTTCTGGCGAATGCTCGACTACACCTTCGCGGAGAACCCGAATGTGCTTCAGGCGGAGATTGTCTTTCTCGAGAAAGACGGTTCGGCAACCACCCTGCGCTATCCGAGGCAACGTGAGCTGCCGCTCGGCGTGAAGTGGTACGGGCTACGCCAGCATCGCACCTTCGCGGGGCTGACGAACTGCGTGAACGACGACGGGTCCGAGCCGTGCGTGCTTTTGCAACTTCGGCCTAGAGACTATTCGGGCAGTGCGGGGCTGACCGTCGCGTATCGCCGCACGCCGTTCGAGGTCATGGGCGATGCGAAGTCAGGTCGATGATTTGATACGGAATCGTGCCGGGGCCGCCTTCGGCGCTGAAGCAACCGACCGCGCTCATGTCATCGGTCGCATGTTGGAAGCAGAGGGTTACATCCATGCCGAAGCGCGCTGCAAGCTCGGCGCGGTCGGTTTGGGCAAGCGGAACCGCTGAGGCCTGTTCGGGCGTGCCGAGTCTCTGAAGTGTGGCTGCGTCCAGGGAGCACGCGAGGTTTCGTGACTCCGAGGGCATCTCTGGATGGAACCAGGGAAGCGCGTCCTCGCTGATCACCCCATCGCTGCAGGCCTTTCGCGTCCCTTCGAGGGCGCCAACGAGAATCATCCGCGACGCCCAGATCTTGGTTTCGTCTCCCTGTTCGAGAATCAAACGCCAACCATAAGACTGAGCCCAAAAAGTCAGCAGGCAGCAGGAGAGAACGAGAACGCCCAGGCATCCAAGACCGACCCAGAGCCCGATATTTTGTGGCGGTGGTTGTGGCGTGTCTTCCGTCATCAGGGCGGGAGTTATCACTGTTCTACCGAGCTTGACAGGGGAGCCCCACGGGCCTAGCGTCCGGGCGTTCTACCATGGCTTTTGCGCTTACGCCGGAACGCGAACAACAGGTCGATGAGATTTTGACCCGCTATCCCGAGCGTCGAGCGGCGCTCCTGCCGGCCCTGTGGCTTTGTCAGCGGCAGAACGGATGGATCAGCCCCGAAGTCGTCGAATACGTCGCGGAGCGTCTCGAGCTTTCGACCGCGATCGTCAAAGGAGTCGTGACCTTCTATACGATGTTCTTCGACGAACCGGTCGGCGAGAACGTCATTTGGGTTTGCCGGACGCTTTCCTGCGACCTGCGTGGGGGCAAAGCGATTCAGGAGCACCTCGAGAAGAAGCTCGGTTGCACGGCCGGTCACACTAGCTCGGACGGCAAGTTCACCCTGCTCAAGGCGGAGTGCTTGGCTGCCTGCGGGCAGGCGCCGATGATCCAGATCAACGACTACTACTACGAAAACCTCAACGCGGAGCAGCTGGATCGCATCATCGACGCCCACGCCAGCAAGGGTGGCGAGGCTGCTGCCGCGGAATTTTCCACTTGTGCGAGCTTTGCTGCGCCCAACCCCAGCAGTGGCGCGGGCCTGACCTCGGCGCCGCCCCCACCGAGCCAGGAGGCCGTCCGGCTCGCATCACAGCCGCCACCTTCATCACACCCGCCGCCTCCGGGCAAGACATCAGGTGAGGAGTCGTGAGCGCGCCGATGAAGCCGTTGCTGACCTCGCGATACGGTATTGAAGAGGGTTGGAAGCTTGCCAATGCCGAGCGCGCGGGCGCATACGAAGTGGCCCGGCAAGCCCTGACCACTCGGAAGCCCGCCGAGCTCAGGGAAGAGGTCAAGAAGGCCAACATCCGCGGCCGCGGCGGCGCAGGTTTTCCTGCTGGTGTGAAGTGGGGGTTCCTCAACCCGCAGGAAGGCGAGCAGATCTACCTCGTCGTCAATGCGGACGAGAGCGAGCCCGGCACCTTCAAAGACCGCAGCATCATGGATCTGGATCCCCACCGGCTCGTCGAGGGGGCGATCATCGCCTGCTTCGCGATCAACGCGCACGTGGCCTACATCTACGTCCGGGGCGAGCTGGCATTCTCGGTGCGCCGGCTCGAACAGGCGATCGCGGAGGCGCGGCAAGCTGGTTACCTCGGCGCGCGACCGTTCGGCATCGACCACGCCATCGAAATTCACGTTCACTCGGGTGCCGGCGCGTACATCTGCGGCGAAGAGACCGCGCTGCTCAACTCACTCGAAGGACGGCGCGGCGAGCCTCGACTCAAGCCACCGTTCCCGGCGGTCAAAGGCGCATTCGGCATGCCGACCATCGTCAACAATGTCGAGACGATCGCTTCGGTTCCAGACATCGTAGAGATGGGCGGGGACACTTGGGCCGCGCTTGGCCGGCTTCCCGGCGATGGTGGTGTACGCCTTTACGGCGTTAGCGGGCACGTGAAGAACCCCGGCCTCTTCGAGGCGCCTGTCGGACTCACCATGCGCGAGCTCATCGACGACTACGCAGGCGGCATGCTCGGCGATCGCCCGCTCAAGGCGGTGATTCCCGGTGGCTCGTCGACTCCGGTGCTCGATCCACGCCGCAAAGTCGATGCGCCGAAAGAGGACCACCCGCTGCACAAATGGCACGGGCAAAGCGAAATCGACGTGCCGATGGGCGTCGACACCTACCGCGCGCTCGGCACGATGCTCGGCACTTGCTGCGCCATCGTGATGGACGACACGGTCAACATGGTCGAGGCCTGCCGTAACCTGATGCGTTTCTACAAGCACGAATCGTGCGGCCAGTGCACCCCGTGCCGCGAGGGTACGGGCTGGTTGGTGGATGTGCTCGACAACCTGTGCACAGGGCGGGGCAAGCCCGAGGACGTCGACCTGTTGGTCAACATCTCGAACAACATGATGGGCAACACCATCTGCGCGTTTGCGGATGGCACGGCGATGCCGATGCTCGGTATGGTGCAGAAGTTCCGCGAGGAGTTCATGGACGCCGCGATCAGCGGCCTTCCAGACGGGGTTCGACACGACGACAGCGTTAGCAGCATGATAGAGGGAAGCGCATGACCGGTCCTGGGGTGGCTCTTTTCGTTGTGACGGCCGTCTTCGCGATCGCCGGCGCCCTGATAACGATTTTGTCGCGGCGCCCGCTTCGCGCTGCGCTCGGCTTGCTGGTTAACATCGTCTCGCTTGCCGGGTTGTTCCTCACGCTCAACGCGCACCTTTTGGCCGCGCTCCAGGTCTTGGTGTACGCCGGCGCGATCGTCGTTTTGTTTGTCTTCGTCATCATGTTGCTTGGCCCTGCCGCCGAGGTGGGCCCGATAGAGGGGCGCGTCGCCTCTCGAGCCTTGAGTATCGCGTTGACGATCGTCATCGCTCTCGCCGTCTCGACTTCGGTTGTCTATTTCGACGCGCCCTGGGAAGCGGTCTCCGACGACTTCGGCACCGTCGAGGGCCTCGGGATGGCCATCTACAAGCAAGCGTTGGTGCCGTTCGAGGTGATCTCGATCACGCTCCTAGTTGCCATCGTCGGAGCGATTGCCGTCGCTCGGAGCCGCACGGAGTAAAGCGCGATGGGCATTGGCACATATCTGGCGCTGGCCTCGGTCTTGTTCGGCATCGGCGCAGCCGGGTTCCTAACCCGCCGCAACATGCTGATTCAGCTCATGTCGATCGAGCTGATGCTCAACTCGGTCAACGTCGTCTTGCTTGCTTTCAATCGTGCGTACCCAGGCAATCACGACGGGCAGGTCTTTGCCTTCTTCGTCATCGCGGTCGCGGCCGCGGAGGCGGCCATCGGGCTGGCGATCCTCATCGCGTACTACCGCATCAAGAAAACGGTCGATACCGACGACGCGACCCTGCTGAAGTATTGAACCCATGCACTTAGAAGCCACTCAGCAGATTTTCCTCCTCTTGATCATCCTGTTCCCTCTGGGCGGAGCGATCATCAACGGCCTGCTCGGGCGCTACATGGCCAAGGGGCTCGTCACCTTCGTCGGCGTGGGGTCCGTGGCAGTGTCCTTTGCGTTGGCCGTCGTCTCGTTCGTAGAGCTCTACGGCCTTCATCACGACGCAGAAGGAGCCACGCTCGCCTACCATTTCTACGAGTGGTTCTCGTTGCAGCTGCCCGGCGGCGACGTCGTTCCTGTGAACGTCCGGTTCGTGATGGACTCGCTGAGCGGTGTCATGACGCTGGTGGTGACCGGCGTCGGCGGCCTCATTCACCTCTACAGCGTCGGCTACATGGGCGAAGACGAGGGCTACCCGAGGTTCATGAGCTTCCTGAACCTTTTCATGGCCTCGATGTTGATCCTCGTACTGGGGAGCAGCATGCCGGTGATGTTCGTCGGCTGGGAGGGGGTTGGCCTCTGTTCGTACTTGTTGATCGGCTTCTGGTACGAGAACCGCGACTACGCCGCTGCCGGCCGAAAGGCTTTCGTCGTCAATCGTATCGGCGACTTCGGCGTTCTGATCGGGATGTTCATCGTGGTGGGCGTAGCTGGTTCGTTCGAGTTTGCCGACATCAACAGCGCCGCGACGGCTGGCCAGTTCCGCCCTGACTTCCCCGTCTGGGTATTGGGGGTCGCGCCGAGCCTCGCCACCGTTGCCTGCGTGT